>NZ_JBCLYA010000006.1:0-161304 GCF_039650795.1 Salmonella sp. K21076 | reverse complement strand
AAGTAACGAAGTTTGATGCAAATGTCAGATCGTATGCGCCTGTTAGGGCGCGGCTGGTAAGAGAGCCTTACAGGCGCATCAGAAAAACCTCCGGCTATGCCGGAGGATATTTATTATTTCCAGGTTAATCCTTAGAATGTTTTTTAATCTGCGCTGGGTTTTTCCGCTTTTCCTGCCAGCAAGGCAAGAAAGTCATAGCGTTTTTGCAAATCCAATGCGGCATCTCGCCATAATTGTTCAGCTACTTCAGGCTGTTGCGCATTCAGGCGACGGAAACGCTGTTCATTAAGCAACGTTTCCGCTAGGGCATCAGACGGTGGCCGAGAGTCCAGCGCCAGCGGCGGCTTGCCTTCATCCGCACGGCGGGGATCAAAGCGGTATAACGGCCAGAAACCGGTCGCCGTTAACTGGCGCATCTGGTCATGGCTTAGCGCCAGATCGTAGCCATGTTCCTCACAGGGACTATAGGCAATGATCAGCGACGGTCCTGGCCAGGCTTCGGCCTCCTGGATGGCTTTCACCGTCTGGTTTAACTGCGCGCCCAGCGAAATTTGCGCGACATAAACATGACCATACATCATCATGCTGACGCCAAGATCTTTACGGGCTTTACGCTTGCCATGTTCGCCAAACTTAGTGACGGCGCCAAGCGGCGTCGCCTTCGACGCCTGGCCGCCAGTATTGGAATAACACTGCGTATCCAGAACCAGAATATTGACATTCTCCGTCAGGCTTAACACATGGTCTAAACCGCCAAAGCCGATGTCGTATGCCCAACCATCGCCGCCAATCAGCCAGATTGATTTTTCTACCAGCGCATCAGCATCTTTTAACAGTTCCTCTGCGCCCGCAACCGATTTCAGATGTTGGCGTAATGCGGCGACCTGTTCACGCCGAACGTCAGGCGTTGCTTCGGCATGCAGCGCATCGTTTAATTCCGCCGGAATGCGATCGGCGAATTGCGCCAGTAAACGCATGACGCGCGCCCGGTGCTGATCCACACTCAGACGGAAACCGAGGCCAAATTCCGCGTTATCTTCAAATAGCGAATTCGTCCACGCCGGGCCGCGTCCGTTGGCATCGGTGGTATAAGGCGTAGAGGGTAAGTTACCGCCGTAAATAGAGGAACACCCCGTGGCGTTAGCGATTAACATTCTGTCGCCATATAACTGAGTCAGCAGTTTAATATACGGCGTTTCACCGCAGCCGGAACAGGCGCCGGAATATTCAAACAGCGGCGTAATGAGCTGCGATGTGCGGATATCAATCCGTTCCAGTTTGCTGCGATCGATTTCCGGCAAGTCGAGGAAGAAGTCATAATTCACTTTCTCTTCTTCCACATGCTCAAGGCGCGACATCATGTTAATCGCCTTGATCTGTGGATTTTGCCGATCTTTAGCCGGGCAGACCTCTACGCATAAATTACAGCCAGTACAGTCTTCCGGCGCGACCTGCAGCACATATTTCTGGCCGCGCATATCGCGGGACTTCACGTCCAGCGAATGCAGACTGGCTGGCGCGTTCTCCATCGCCTGCGGGGAAACGACTTTCGCACGAATCGCCGAGTGAGGGCAGGCGGCGACGCAGTGATTACATTGTGTACACAGTTCCTCTTTCCAGACAGGAATCTCTTCGGCGATATTGCGTTTTTCCCAGCGGGTGGTGCCCATTGGCCATGTTCCGTCCGGCGGCAGCGCGGAAACAGGCAGTGCGTCGCCGAGGCCCGCCAACATGGCGGCGGTAACGGTTTTCACGAAATCCGGCGCGGCGTCGGAGACGACCGGCGGGCGATGCGCGCTGTGTGGATTAACCGCCTGCAACGGCACTTCCGCCAGCGATTCCTGCGCCAGAGCCAATGCCTGCCAGTTACGCTCAACCAGATCCTGACCTTTGCTGCTATAGCTTTTGGCAATCGCGCCCTGCAGCTCAACCAGAGCGCTATCGCCCGGAAGAATATGCGTCAGGTGGAAGAACGCCATTTGCATGACGGTATTGATGCGGGCGCCCAGTCCACATTCGCGGGCGATTTTCGCCGCGTTGACCACGTAAAAACGCGCCTTTTTCTGATTCAATACCGCCTGAACTTCTTGCGGCAGACGCGACCAGACCTCGTCGGCGCTGTACGGCGTATTAAGCAGAAAGATACCGCCTGGCTTCAGACGCTCCGCCATCTGATATTTATCGATAAACTGTAATTGATGGCAGCCGACAAAATCCGCCTGAGCAATTAAGTAAGCGGAACGAATGGGTTTTTCGCTGACGCGCAGGTGCGATACCGTGAGTCCGCCAGCTTTTTTAGAGTCATAAACGAAATAACCTTGCGCATACCACGGCGTAGAATTACCGATAATTTTAATATTATTTTTCGTGGCGGATACGCTGCCGTCGCTTCCCAGACCGTAAAATAACGCTTCCAGTTTAGCGCTGCCGGGCAGGGTATTTTCCGGTAATGGCAGCGAGAGATTAGTGACGTCATCATAAATGCCCACCGTAAACCGTGGCTTGGGTTTCGCGCGGCTGAGTTCATTAAAGACCGCCAGTACGCACGCCGGGCCGAACTCTTTGGATGATAGCCCATAACGGCCGCCAATGGTGCGCGGCAATGTTTCGCGCTCGCCATTATTAAAGGCTTCCGCCAGTGCGGTCATCACGTCCAGATAAAGCGGCTCGGCCTGGGCGCCAGGCTCTTTGGTGCGATCCAGCACGGCGATAGCGCGAACGGTTTCCGGTAATGCTTGTAACAAATGTTTGGCGGAGAAGGGGCGGAACAGACGGACTTTCAGAACGCCGACCTTTTCTCCGCGTATCAGTAGCTCGTCCACGACCTCTTCGCAGGTGCCGAGGGCGGAGCCCATCATAATGATGACCCGTTCAGCCTGGGGATGACCATAATATTCAAATGGCTGGTACTGGCGGCCTGTAGCATCGCCAAATGCCTTCATCGCCTCTTCAACATGATCATAAACGGCGTTGTACCACGGGTTGGTCGCTTCGCGAGACTGGAAGTAGGTATCCGGATTCGCAGAAGTTCCACGAATCACCGGATGCTCCGGATTCAGCGCGCGGGCGCGGTGAGCGTCGATCTCCGCCTGCGGCATCAGGTTCAGAATGGTTTCATCCGTTAGCGGTATAATTTTGTTGATTTCATGCGATGTACGGAAGCCATCAAAAAAATGAATAAACGGAACGCGGCTTTTCAGCGTAGCCCTGTGCGCGATCAGCGCAAAATCCTGCGCTTCCTGAACGCTGGCGGCGCATAACATCGCGCAGCCTGTCTGGCGGACCGCCATCACATCGGAATGGTCGCCAAAAATAGAAAGCGCGTGTGTGGCGACGGTGCGTGCGGCAACGTGCAGTACAAACGGCGTGAGCTGCCCCGCCAGTTTATACAGCGTTGGGATCATCAGCAGCAGCCCCTGCGATGATGTAAATGACGTAGAAAGCGAACCGGTTTGTAACGCACCGTGAACGGCGGCGATCGCACCGCCTTCCGACTGCATCTCTACCACACGCGGCGTATCGCCCCAGACATTTTTAAGCCCATTGCCGGCCCAGGCATCCGCTTGTTCAGCCATTGTTGAACTGGGCGTAATCGGGTAAATGGCGATAACCTCGCTGGTACGGAACGCCACCGACGCTACTGCGCCATTACCGTCAATCGTTTGCATATGACACCCTTACATTGCGCAAAAAAGAGGGACACGCATAATCGTGAGCGTATCCTGTAGTTATCCTTTTATTTTAGCAAAGCCCTTCAAGCCCCATTTTCGCTTTTGTGTCCCTGGCGGGAGGAGAATGGCGATTTCTTGCCGAAAAGACGTAAAAAATTGCCAATAAATGTTAATGAAGCGCATAAATGCGCGCTTTGCCTCTCGACGCGTCAGTTTCTGCTGCCTATTATTTAGGGCGGTGTCGTTTGGATGAATAAACAGAGGGGAGAGAAATGCGCGCAGCGTTTTGGGTGGGATGTGCCGCGTTATTATTGTCGGCTTGCAGTAGCGAACCTGTTCAGCAGGCAACTGCGGCGCATGTTTCGCCAGGGATGAAAGCGGCGATGTCCAGCGCCGGCGAAGCGAATTGCGCTATGATTGGCGGTTCGCTTTCAGCGGCCCGGCAGCTTGATGGTTCAGTAATTGGTATGTGCGCGCTACCCAACGGCAAACGTTGTAGCGAACAGTCGCTTGCCGCCGGAAGCTGCGGGAGTTATTAAGCGCGGCGTTTCGCCTGACGCGTATAACTTTTCACTTAATGGCTTAGTGCGCTAAATCCGCCAGTTTATACATTAGCGTTGTTTCTGCCGTCGCCAGCGTTAATTGGTTCGCAGTTAAATCGACTTGCGCTCCTTTGCTGAAGAGCTCGCTGAGGGTGCCGTCCAGCGCATTAAGCTGCGGATCGGCGCACATCATTCGGGTCATCGCTAAATTTTTCACTTTTAATTCGCCGTCCGATAGTTTTCCTTCGCCGGTGAATTGATTGCACATTTTGCCGGATACCGTCATGTCCTCGCCAAAGCTGAGCTCCGGGCCGGTGACCGTTTTACCGTTTACGCTTTCCAGAACAAAGCGGTGGTGCTCCAGTTGCTCGCGTTTGACGGACACTTTTCCACTGCTCACACACCCTGTCATTATGATGCTCAGGGCGACCAGCGTGACGATTTTCTTCATTGATATTCTCTGTAATCTGATAGTTAACACTGACTATAGTAATGATATGACCGGATAGATCTTCAGGGGTTATCCGAAAATGCTCCTCTGAGCGCAGGGGAGCGACAGGATTAGAACAGCGCGTTCGGGCAGGCTTCGCCCTTCTCAAGCTGGCTTAAGTTTTGTAACGTGGTTTCAGAGATGCTGATCAGCGCTTCTGCGGTCAGGAATGCCTGATGCCCCGTAAACAGTACGTTATGGCAGGCCGACAGACGGCGGAAAACATCATCCTGAATAACATCGTTTGACTTGTCCTCAAAGAACAGGTCGCGTTCGTTTTCATACACATCCATCCCCAGCGAGCCGATTTTCTGATTCTTCAGAGCTTCGATAGCCGCCTGGGAATCAATCAGCGCGCCACGACTGGTATTAATGATCATAACGCCATTTTTCATTTGATCGAATGCCGCATGGTTCAGTAAATGGTAGTTTTCCGGCGTGAGCGGGCAGTGCAGGGAAATGACATCCGATTCGGCAAACAACGTTTGCAGATCCACATACTCGACGCCGAGGTCAAGCGCGGCAGTGCTGGGATAGGGATCAAACGCCAGTAAACGCATTCCAAAGCCTTTCAGGATACGCAGCGCGGCGACGCCGATTTTACCGGTACCAATGACGCCAGCGGTTTTTCCGTGCATGGTAAAGCCGGTCAGTCCCTCAAGGGAAAAGTTAGCGTCGCGGGTGCGTTGATAAGCGCGGTGAATACGGCGGTTCAATGTCATCATCATGCCAATCGCATGTTCAGCGACGGCTTCCGGAGAATAAGCCGGTACGCGCACCACCTGCAAGCCGAGTTCTTTAGCGGCATCCAGGTCGACATTATTAAATCCGGCGCAACGCAGCGCGATGTATTTCACGCCGTGTTTTTTCAGCTCTTCCAGTACCGGTCGGCTCCCGTCGTCATTCACGAAGATACAAACTGCTTCACATCCATTGGCGGTTTTCGCCGTTTTCTCGGTTAGCAGAAAATCAAAAAACTCCAGTTCAAAACCGAACGCTTCGTTCACTTGCTGTAGATATTTCTTGTCATACTGTTTGGTACTATAGACGGCGAGTTTCATATGACCTTCTCCAGTGATGTTAGAATCACACAAATATGCTTAAAATTATCTTACAAAAAATCAAAAATAATTGATAGTCATACATATGATGAATAATTTTAGGTTATCATTCTCCACGACGCCTCAAATAGTCGGAGGGCGGCCCTGCAACACGCATAACGTATCACCCGTTTGCAACATGAACTATTAGGCTATGTACGGGCAATCATGCCAAAATAAAGAGATAGCCGACTGAATTTTTCGTTAAATCAGGAAATTAATGGCCCATGAAGGGTAAATATAAAGCCGCCCTTGCGCTACTGTTACTGCTGATTCTTGTCCCTCTGACGCTACTGATGACCCTCGGGCTGTGGGTTCCCACTCTGGCGGGAATTTGGCTACCCGTCGGTACCCGTATCGCTCTGGAACAAAGTCCACGCCTGACACGTCATGGGTTAGTGATTCCCGATCTTCGCTATCTGGTCAATGATTGTTCGTTAGCGCATATTACCCAGGCGGAACTGACGCATCCCAGCCGTTGGTTGCTGAATATTAAAAGCCTCAAACTGGATGCCGCATGCCTGGCGAAACTGCCGGCTTCGGAAGCTTCTCCCGCCGCGCCGCGTACGCTGGCGCAGTGGCAGTCAATGCTGCCCAATACCTGGATTAACATCGATAATGTCATTCTCGCGCCCTGGCCGGAATGGCAGGGCAAGCTGGCGATCTCCATGACGCCGGTCATTCAGCAGATACGTTATCAGGGCGAAAAAGTAAAATTTCAAGGGCAGCTACGCGGTCAGGCATTGACGGTGAGCCAACTGGAGATCGCCGCGCTGGCCAACCAGCCTCCCGTTAGCCTGGCGGGGGAGTTTATGTTGCCGCTGGTACCGGATGGCCTGCCGGTCAGCGGTCATGCGGCAGCGACCTTGCGTCTGCCGCAGGAACCGTCGCTGGTGGATGCGGAACTGGAGTGGCGTGATAATGCCGGACAGCTCATCGTGATGGCGCGAGGTAATCCTGATCCGATTCTCGATCTCCCCTGGGCGGTAACGCGTCAGCGGCTTACCGTCAGCGATGGCCGCTGGAACTGGCCATATCAGGGATTCCCCTTGAGCGGACGTCTGGCTTTTAATATCGATAACTGGCAAGCCGGGCCGGATAATGCGCGAGTCAGCGGACGCCTGAATATTCTGACCCAGGGCGATGCCGGTAAAGCGAACGCGGTACTGACTATCGGCCCGGGAAAACTCAGCATGGATAGCAGTGAGATGCCTCTACAGCTTACCGGCGAGGCTAAACAGAAGGATTTAATCTTTTATGCCGTATTGCCCGCTATGTTCCGCGGCAGTCTGGCCGATCCGCAGCTCACCTTTGCACCTGGCGCATTGCTACGCTCACGCGGACGGGTGATTGATGCGTTAGATATTGATGAAATTCGTTGGCCGCTGGCGGGCGTTAAGGTAACGCCGCGCGGCGTTGATGGTCGATTACAGGCTATTTTACGGGCGCACGAAAATGAGATGGGCGATTTCGTTCTTCATCTTGATGGCCTGGCCAATGATTTTCTCCCTGATGCTGGTCGCTGGCGGTGGCGCTATTGGGGGCAAGGAAGCTTTACGCCAATGCGCGCCCGCTGGGATATTGCCGGACAGGGCGAATGGCATGATAACACCATCAGGTTGACCAGTTTGTCCACCGGTTTTGATCAGTTGCACTATGGCGCAATGACCGTCACATCGCCAAGACTGGCGCTGGATAAACCTATTGTCTGGGTTCGCGACGCCACAACGCCGTCGCTACAGGGCGCGCTGTCTCTGGAGGCGGGAAAAACCGTATTTACCAGCGGGAGCGTGCTGCCGCCTTCTACCCTTAATTTTAGCGTTGAAGGGCGCGAGCCAACCCTGTTCCAGTTTAAAGGCGACCTTCGGGCGGGGGCGATAGGGCCGGTACGGCTGAACGGGCGCTGGGATGGCGAACGCCTTCGCGGACAGGCCTGGTGGCCGAAGCAGTCGCTTATCGTTTTCCAGCCGTTGCTTCCACCGGACTGGAAAATGACGCTGCGCGAAGGCTCACTGTATGCGCAGGTGGCTTTTTCCGCTGCGCAGGGGCAGGGATTTGAAGCAGGTGGACACGGCGTGTTAAAGGGCGGTAGCGCCTGGATGCCGGATAACAAAATCAACGGCGTCGATTTCATTCTGCCATTTCGCTTCCACAACGGCGCGTGGCAATTGGGGACGCGCGGGCCCGTCTCGCTGCGTATTGCCGGGATAGTCAACCAGGTCACGGCGAAAAATATCACCGCCGATTTACAGGGCGGTTATCCCTGGAGCGAGTCGAATCCATTACTGCTAAGCGATGTCAGCGTAGACGTGCTGGGCGGTCAAATTATTATGAAACAGTTGCGAATGCCGCAGCACGACCCGGCGCTTTTGCGGGTGCAAAATATTTCATCCAGCGAATTGATTAGCGCCATAAATCCAAAGCAATTCGCCATGTCTGGTCCGGTTAGCGGCGCGCTGCCGCTGTGGCTGAACAATGAAAAATGGATAATCAAAGATGGCTGGCTTACGAATCCTGGGCCAATGACGTTGCGTATCGATAAAGATACTGCGGATGCGGTGGTGAAGGATAATGTCACGGCAGGCTCGGCGATTAACTGGCTACGTTATATGGAGATTACGCATTCGTGGACAAAAATTAACGTTGATAACCTGGGCGTACTAACGATGCAGGCGGCCATTACCGGCAAAAGCCGGGTAGATGGTAAAACCGCGATCGTTAACTTGAACTATACCCATGAAGAAAATGTGTTTACGCTGTGGCGCAGTTTGCGTTTTGGCGACAATTTACAGGCATGGCTTGAACAAAATACAGCGTTGCCGCAACCTCCTTGCCGGAAAGACAAGGACTGTGAGGATAAATAATGAAAATGAGTATTGCCATGCTGTCAGCGCTTGCGTCATTTATCGTGGTGGGGTGCACGCCACGTATTGAAGTCGCCGCGCCGGAACAGCCGATTACCATCAACATGAATGTAAAGATCGAGCATGAAATACATATCAAAGTCGATAAAGACGTTGAAGAACTCCTGAAATCACGCAGCGATCTATTCTGAGGCCATAATGAAAAAGTATTTAATACTATGGGTGCTGACGCTGAGCTTGCTCACACCTTCTGTGTGGGCCTTAACCCTGGACGAAGCGCGCACGCAGGGCCGGGTCGGGGAAACGCTGAATGGCTATCTGGTGGCCTTAAAGAATGATGCCGAAACCCAGAAGCTGGTGCTTGATATCAATCATGCCCGTCGCGCCAGTTATCAGCAGTTAGCGGATAGCAATCATCTTCCCGTGGATGAGGTGGCGAAGATGGCAGGGCAAAAACTGGTTAAGCGCGCCAGGCCGGGAGAATATGTCCAGGGAATTAATGGCAAATGGATGCGTAAATAACCGCTTCCCGACAATTTTTTTACCGCAAAATGCATTTTTATATGGGTAATTTTTGAATACGGAGGTCGTATTTACATTAGGCGAACCGGAAGGCTATTTCTATACTGTCGACTGGTATCACTATTCGCGTGAGTAACCAGGTATGACGTCTGAAAAATTATCTGCTGCCTGCCATTGTGGCAGCGTCGTGTTTACCGTTCAACTTAGCGATGGCTTTCATACCGCCAGGCGCTGCAACTGTTCGTTTTGCCGGATGCGCGGAGCGGTGGCAGTGTCTGCGCCGCTATCGGGTATTAAAGTGCTAAAAGGGCAGGATAAGCTTACCGAATATCGCTTCAATACGGGCAAGGCGGTGCATTTTTTCTGTTCGGTATGCGGGATATATACTTTTCATCAGCGCCGATCCAATCCCGATCAATATGGGGTCAATGTGGCGTGCATTGAAAATGTGTCGCCTTTTGATTTCGCCTGCGTTGAAGTCAATGATGGGGTAACGCATCCCAGCGATGGCGGCAGTAGCGGCGTGGTAGGATATTTGCGCTACGAACCTAAGAAGTCACCTCCCGTCGAAACGGGAGGCAAAAATATTTAAGCGGCCACGACGCTGTCAATCGCGGCTTTTGCATCGGCCTGGGCTTTAGCTGCCACTTCCGGCCCGTAGGCGATGCCTTCGGCAAAGACAAAATTCACGTCGGTGATACCGATAAAACCAAGGAACACTTTCAGGTAAGGCGCAATCAAATCCGTCGGGGTGTCTTTATGGATACCGCCGCGGCTGGAGAGAACCACCGCGCGTTTGCCGGTTACCAGACCTTCCGGGCCTTTTTCGGTATAGCGGAAAGTGATACCGGCGCGGGCAATCAGATCAAAGTAGTTTTTCAGCTGCGTCGGGATATTGAAATTGTACATCGGTGCCGCAATAACGATGACGTCGTGGGCTTTCAGTTCAGCAATGAGTTCATCAGACAGCGCCAGAGCGTCCTGCTGACGTGGCGTTAAAGGCGCATCGCCCGGACGCATCGCGCCCACCAGCTCGCCATCCAGCACCGGAACAGGGTTGGCCGCCAGATCGCGGACAGTAATTTCATCTGCGACGTGTTTTTCGCGCCATTGTTCAATAAAATAGTCAGTCAACTGACCAGACTGAGAGTACCCTGCCAGAATACTGGATTTAAGAACTAATACCTTGCTCATGGGTGTTTCCTTTTATGTGTTTGAAGGGGCGTGCCCCGTTGCTTGTTGACACTTTATTCACAAATATGTCGCAGGGATAGCGCAATATATCGAACCCTTTGTTCGAAATTATTGAACAACACAAAAAAAGCCCCAATGTGGTACTCTATACCTATCATTTAAAACGATTTTAAACAGGCAGAATGCTGCCCAAGAGCTTTATGACTGAACAATCTACGTTGACGCTTCAGGTGTTACAGCAGCGGCTGGATGCACTGATGCTGCGCGACAAACAGCGCTTTTCGCGCCGCCTGCATGGCGTAAAGAAAGTAAAAAATCCTGATGCGCAACAGGCCATTTTCCAGACGATGGCGAAAGAAATTGAACAGGCTGCGACGCAGGTCGCTCTCCGCGAAGCGGCGCGCCCCTCAATCACTTATCCGCAAAATCTGCCTGTTAGCCAGAAGAAACAGGACATTCTGGAAGCGGTCCGCGATCATCAGGTGGTGATCGTGGCAGGGGAAACCGGTTCCGGTAAAACCACCCAGTTGCCGAAAATTTGTATGGAACTGGGACGCGGAATTAAAGGACTTATTGGACATACTCAACCGCGTCGTCTGGCGGCGCGCACCGTCGCTAACCGCATTGCCGAAGAGTTGCAAACGGAGCCTGGCGGCTGCATCGGCTATAAAGTTCGTTTCAGCGATCATGTCAGTAGCAACACCATGGTCAAACTGATGACGGACGGTATCCTGCTGGCGGAAATCCAGCAGGACAGGCTATTGATGCAGTACGACACCATCATTATTGATGAAGCGCATGAACGCAGCCTGAATATTGACTTCTTGCTCGGCTATCTGAAAGAGCTTCTGCCGCGTCGCCCCGATCTGAAAGTGATTATTACCTCTGCGACCATCGACCCGGAACGCTTCTCGCGCCACTTTAATAACGCGCCGATTATCGAAGTCTCTGGCCGAACGTATCCCGTAGAAGTTCGTTATCGCCCCATCGTGGAAGAGGCTGACGACACTGAACGCGATCAGCTACAGGCAATTTTCGACGCTGTTGATGAACTGGGGCGTGAAAGTCCTGGCGATATCCTGATTTTTATGAGCGGAGAGCGGGAAATCCGCGATACCGCCGATGCCCTGAACAAGCTGAACTTACGGCATACCGAAGTGTTGCCGCTGTATGCACGCTTGTCGAACAGCGAACAGAACCGCGTTTTCCAGTCGCACAGCGGACGCCGTATCGTGCTGGCGACTAACGTGGCGGAAACCTCGCTGACGGTGCCGGGTATCAAATATGTGATCGATCCTGGCACTGCGCGCATCAGCCGCTACAGCTACCGCACTAAAGTGCAGCGCCTGCCGATTGAACCGATCTCACAGGCTTCCGCCAATCAGCGTAAAGGGCGTTGCGGACGCGTATCGGAAGGGATCTGCATTCGTCTGTATTCGGAAGATGACTTTTTGTCACGCCCGGAATTTACCGACCCGGAAATTCTACGTACCAACCTGGCGTCGGTTATTTTGCAGATGACCGCCCTGGGACTGGGTGACATAGCCGCCTTCCCGTTTGTCGAAGCGCCGGATAAGCGCAATATTCAGGATGGCGTGCGTTTGTTGGAAGAGCTGGGGGCGATTACCGCCGACGAACAGCAAACGGCATATAAGCTGACGCCGCTGGGCCGACAATTATCCCAGTTGCCGGTCGACCCGCGCCTGGCGCGTATGGTTCTGGAAGCGCAAAAACATGGCTGTGTGCGCGAAGCGATGATCATTACTTCCGCACTCTCTATTCAGGATCCGCGCGAGCGCCCAGTGGATAAGCAGCAGGCTTCCGATGAGAAACACCGGCGTTTCCATGATAAGGAATCCGATTTTCTGGCGTTTGTTAACCTGTGGAATTACCTCGGCGAGCAACAAAAGGCCCTGTCGTCGAATCAATTCCGCCGTCTGTGTCGCACCGACTATCTGAACTATTTACGCGTGCGTGAGTGGCAGGATATCTATACCCAACTGCGTCAGGTGGTAAAAGAACTGGGGATTCCGGTAAACAGCGAACCCGCAGAATACCGGGAAATTCACGTTGCGTTGTTAACGGGGCTGTTGTCGCATATCGGGATGAAAGATGCCGATAAACAAGAGTACACCGGCGCGCGTAACGCCCGATTCTCTATTTTCCCCGGATCCGGTTTATTCAAAAAACCGCCGAAATGGACAATGGTCGCCGAGCTGGTGGAAACCAGCCGTTTGTGGGGGCGCATCGCTGCCCGCATTGAGCCAGAATGGGTGGAACCGGTAGCCCAGCACCTGATTAAACGTTCATATAGCGAACCGCACTGGGAGCGGGCGCAAGGCGCGGTGATGGCGACGGAAAAGGTTACTGTCTACGGTCTGCCGATTGTCGCCGCGCGCAAGGTGAATTATAGCCAGATTGACCCGGCGTTGTGTCGCGAGTTGTTTATCCGCCATGCGCTGGTGGAGGGGGACTGGCAAACCCGTCACGCCTTCTTCCGTGAGAATCTAAAATTGCGTGCGGAAGTCGAGGAACTTGAGCACAAATCTCGCCGCCGCGATATCCTGGTGGATGACGATACCCTGTTTGAGTTTTATGACCAGCGTATTAGCCATGACGTTATTTCCGCCCGCCACTTTGATAGTTGGTGGAAAAAAATCAGCCGCGAGACGCCGGATCTGCTCAACTTTGAAAAAAGTATGCTGATTAAAGAAGGCGCGGAAAAAATCAGCAAACTGGATTACCCGAATTTCTGGCACCAGGGCAATCTCAAGCTGCGTTTGAGCTATCAGTTTGAACCGGGCGCGGATGCTGACGGCGTGACCGTCCATATTCCGTTGCCGCTACTTAACCAGGTTGACGAGAGCGGTTTTGAATGGCAGATCCCAGGGCTGCGCCGTGAATTAGTGATTGCGCTGATTAAATCGTTGCCAAAACCGGTACGTCGCAACTTTGTTCCGGCGCCAAACTATGCTGAAGCGTTTTTAGGTCGCGTAACGCCGCTGGAGCTGCCGCTGCTGGACGCTCTGGAGCGTGAACTGCGCCGGATGACCGGCGTCACGGTCGATCGGGAAGACTGGCATTGGGATCAGGTGCCCGAGCATCTGAAAATCACGTTTCGCGTGGTGAATGACAAAAACAAGAAACTGCAGGAAGGGCGTTCGCTCGCCGAGCTTAAAAATGCGCTGAAAGGCAAAGTGCAGGAGACGCTCTCGGCGGTAGCGGATGACGGCATCGAGCAGAGCGGGCTGCATATCTGGAGTTTCGGCGAGCTGCCGGAAAGCTACGAACAGAAACGCGGTAATTATAAAGTGAAGGCGTGGCCGGCGTTAGTGGATGAGCGTGACAGCGTCGCTATCAAATTGTTTGATAATCCGCTGGAACAACAACAGGCGATGTGGTGCGGTTTACGCCGTCTGCTGTTGCTCAATATTCCTTCACCGATTAAGTATCTGCATGAGAAATTGCCGAATAAAGCCAAGCTGGGGCTGTACTTTAACCCGTACGGCAAAGTACTGGAGTTGATTGATGACTGTATCGCCTGCGGGGTAGATAAGCTGATAGATGCCAACGGCGGGCCGGTGTGGAGCGAAGCAGGTTTCACCGCGCTGCACGAAAAGGTACGCGCCGAGCTGAATGATACTGTGGTGGATATCGCGAAGCAGGTTGAGCGGATCCTGACGACCGTATTCAATATCAATAAGCGTCTGAAAGGGCGGGTGGATATGAGCATGGCGTTGGGGCTTTCCGATATCAAGGCGCAGATGAGCGGTCTGGTATACCGTGGTTTTGTGACTGGCAACGGCTTTAAACGTCTCGGCGATACGCTGCGTTATCTGCAGGCAATTGAAAAGCGGCTGGAGAAACTGGCTGTCGATCCGCACCGCGATCGGGAGCAAATGCTGAAAGTCGAAAGCGTCCAGCAGGCGTGGCAACAATGGATAAATAAATTGCCTCCAGCGCGTCGCGAAGATGATGATGTTAAAGAGATCCGTTGGATGATTGAAGAACTGCGTGTCAGTTATTTCGCCCAACAGCTCGGTACGCCTTATCCTATTTCCGATAAGCGTATTTTACAGGCCATGGATCAGATTACGGCCTAAAAAGCCAGGCGACGATATCTTTCAAAGAGATCCGGTACAAGTTCGGAACAAAAAGGAGGAATTATGAATACAACGCCATTTCCGGCGCTCTCTGCGGAAACATTGCTGGCGGTGAATACCGTCGGACAGTGGCTGGCGCAAAATGATTTTTCCGGCGAACAACCTTATTCGTCGGATTGCGTCGTCCTGGCGGGCAATGCGGTGATCCCCACTATCGACGCGGCCTGTCGCATCGCCAAAGCGCAAGGCGTTCCTTTACTGATTAGCGGCGGTATAGGTCATTCGACGCCGTTTTTGTACGCCGTGATTGCCCGGCATCCGCGCTACCATACTATTCGCACAACCGGACGCGCTGAAGCCGCTATCCTCGCGGATATCGCGAACCAGTTCTGGCATATTCCGGCTGAGAAAATTTGGCTGGAAGATCGGTCAACTAATTGCGGCGAAAATGCCCGTTTCTCCTGCGCACTGATCCGTCAGGCGAAAGAAAACATTAACACGGCTATCGTTGTGCAAGACCCCACCATGCAGCGGCGCACTATCGCGGCGTTTCGGCGCGTGACAAACGACGACACCGATGCGCCGCGCTGGCTGAGTTTTCCTGGTTTTGTTCCGGTACTGCGCCACCTTAACGGCGGTACACGTTTTGCCAACGTTGAAGAGGGCATCTGGACGGTGGAGCGTTATCTGTCTCTGATTGCCGGCGAGCTGCCACGTTTGCGTGACGATGAAACAGGGTATGGACCGCGTGGTAAAGATTTTATCATTCACGTTGATATCCCACGCGATATTGAAAAGGCATGGCAGGTATTGCAGGCAGATACGACGCTGCGCAGTGCGTTAGAACAGAGAGCTTTACGCTAAAAATCGCCCGTTTGCGAGGGTGAACGGGCAAGTGCGACCACCATTTCATAAATTTGATGAATTATTTATAAAAGCTGGTTATGTTGTCGCTTTACGGTTTTCATTCAGGACGCGCTATGGGCAATAAGTATTCCGGCCTGCAAATTGGTATTCACTGGTTAGTCTTTTTTCTGGTTATTGTGGCTTACGCCGCGATGGAGCTACGCGGTTTTGCGCCGCGTAGTTATCGGCCCTAGTTTAATATGACGCATGTTTCATGTGGTATCACTATTTTGCTTTTAATGGTGGCGCGCTTGATTATTCGGCTGAAATATCCCACGCCGCCCATTGTTCCTCGTCCAAAACCGATGATGACCGGAATGGCGCATTTAGGACATCTGGTGATTTACCTGTTATTTATCGTGCTGCCTGTTATTGGTCTGGTCATGATGTATAACCGCGGCAATCCCTGGTTCGCATTTGGCATTACTATGCCGCATGCCGCCGAAGCTAACTTTGAACGCGTAGATATGCTGAAATCCTGGCACGTCACGCTGGCGAATCTGGGCTATTTTGTTATTGGACTTCATGCCATCGCTGCTTTGATGCATCACTATTTCTGGAAAGACAATACGCTGTTACGGATGATGCCGCGTAAGCGTAACTGACCGTCCTGTATGACGTTTGCTACAGGCGGGGTTAACTGCTTTAGGCAAACAAGGCATCTATCAGAGGGGATGGCGTATTCCATACAGAAAACGCCTGCGTCTAACCAGGACCCGTGACGCAGGCGAAGGAGGACGGGTCTACATCGGAAGCGGGTATTATACTTATTTGTATGACAAATAAAATAAACAATTACTATTCCGTAATCCAATGTTTAATCAACGGGTTAAACCCACATGATCGCGCTGCCGACCGCCCGGAAGTGCCTACACCTACAATGAACGTGGCATAGTGGCGGAAAATAGCGCAACGGCGCCATGTTGCTCCAAAGTCACCTTAGCGAAATGTTCGTCCAACACGCTGCGTAACGTATCGGCTGAATCATTGGTATTACTGAATATTCCTTTCTTGTTATAAACAGCCATTAATTTCTTACCAAAAGCATTGTGAGGAACCTCTTTGCCCAGAATCGTGGCGCCAAAAAGTGTGCCGCCGGGTTTTAGCGCCATACCGGCATTTTTAATTGCCTTCGCTTTTGTTGTCATCTCACCGGGTAAGCAGTGCAGAAGATAGTACATCGAAACGGAATCGAAGCGCCCGTGCCAGTCCGCCGGGAACGTGTCGAAAACATCGTGTTGTAGTGTGGCGCGGATTTTCGTATTACCCACTCGGCTGGCGGCTATTTTCAGGCTATCCGGATTTAAATCCATCAGCGAAATGGCATGAGTCGCAGGTGCATGTTTCAGGTAATAACCTGTACCTACGCCAATATCCAGGTGAGTCTCGCCCATGTGATGCAGGAAGAAAGGAAGTAGTCGCGTATCAGTAGGACACTTCCAGGCATATTTGTTTGAGATATTGAGTACCCACCAGTCATATAAGCTAAGCGTGAATGGGTTATAGACTTTTGCGCCTGATTGTTGTGTATGCTTCATTGTTCTCTCATTAAATAATTTCGCGCTGGAATTAAAACAACGAAGTAATCGTTAGGCAAGCATTAATCAGGTGAGTGAGTAATTTAATGCGATGAATAAAGGCGATATTATTAATTAAACGGCTATCTTAAAGAATATAGAGGATAATAATAGCTGATAAATGAATTGGACAGTCATATTATTATAAGCTGATAATTAATAATCGTTAATATAAATATATTAAGCCTTATGATAATAGCAATGCAATTAAATGCATGAGGAACAATATTTATTCATACACATAAAGCGATTATTGCACATTAATTGATATTTTAAATGTTACGCTGAGATAGCCATCTTTATTTAATATCACCTACCTGGAGGCGATATGATTGAGGTTTTTGAAGCGTTTGGCTGGACCTTACTTTTAGGCGGTCTGGCAGTGGCAGTACTGTTTATCACTGCACTGGATAGAAAACGGTAATCATTGCATTTGACGCGCCTGTTGAGTTGGTATTACAAATAATTGTACCTGAAATCTACCACTTCTGAATTTTGCGATATTTTGCCATTCTGACGGCAAGGGGTAATCCTGACTGAAGTTACCGCCGCTTACCAACCAGACACGATGGTAACTTTTTGAAAGCGTTGTCAGAGTATCAATATATGTCTGATCGGCTTGCGCATAAAACAGTGAACCAAAGCCATAGGCATTCGGTCTTCCTGATGTTCCGTGTGCGTTAGGTGGTGTATAAAGAAACGTACGATAATCTCGCTTATTATAATACACATAACTTAAATAATCGAACATTTTACTGACTACCACGGCATCATTAGGCTGGTGACGGGTATTAATATAGTTTACCAGTGGTTTAAACTCGTCTATGTGCTCAGGGTTATTATGATATGAACCATAGCCGAATAATAAGGTGAATAAGATAAACCAGAAGCCACAAACCGCTTTTTTTGCGCGGGTAAGTAATACCGCGAGCAGGGGAGGAATGCTCAGCGATGAGAAGAAGAAATAACGATCGATAAATAACGGCATCCACCAGGAAATGATGAAGACCAGCATTACAGGGATGACCAGATTACAAAATAATATCAGCTGATATCTTTCATATTCTCCGTTGTATAAAGATATTCGCCCCACAGTACCGATAAAACCTCCCACAGCCAGCCACAGAATGAACGACGGAAAACCCTGTCCGTTGTTTCCGGTAAAAAAATGCCAGTACATCGCAGGCAGGTCACGCCATGTTACGGGGGGAATCCAACCGATATCATTACCGGCTCTCAACTGCGCCAGATGAGTCAGTAAATTAAACAATACGGGCAACCAGGGGAGATAAGCGACAGCAATCGCCAGGTTAGCAAACCACCAGCCAGGAAGTTTAAGGTAGCAGGCCGTTTTATGGCTTTGGCAGGATAATATTGTTACTGCGATCCAGTGGGCAATAAGTGTAAATAGGGTGAAATAATGGGTGTAAAAGCTGAACGTCATAAGTAAAGCATACGCGACAAGATAGCGATTATGGGTGGGTGTTTTTATCCACATCATCAATGCTAACGCGGCAGCGAGCGTTAGCATTCCCATTAACGCGTACATGCGCGTTTCTTGACTGTAATGAACTGCCATCGGCATCAGGGCGGCGAACCATCCCGCCAATAAGGCTGTACGTTCATTTGCCAGCCATCGCGTAAGCGCGATAACCAGCACAACTGTCAGGATCCCAAAGAGTAGACTGAGAGAGCGTACCGCTGCAATGCTATCACCCAATAATATGATCCAGTCATGCAGTAACAGATAATAAAGCGGGGGATGCACGTCAAAAGCGGCATGGAAGAGCAGATTATCTACGCTATGTCGACTAATCAGCACGCTGGACGCTTCGTCACACCAAAGGTAGCGGTCAGTTAAAAACAGCAACCGTATAAGGACGGAGAATATAACAATGAGACAAACATGATATTTATACTTTATTTTTCTTAACCCATCGCCGGGCTGCCATATGGATAGTTGTGGTAGCGCCATAATATCCTCAATGGAGTAAGACTTAGACCAGAATGGACACCTAACGCAATAATGAAGGTTAAAATCTTAACCAACACTAAATAAAAATAACTTTGATAATGTCAGCGGTGAATTAATCAGAATAGTGCAGTACAACTCAGTAATCCTGACCGTAATGGCGAAGCAGTCTATGCTCTAAAAACCGGGTCAAACCGACAATAAAGGTAACGCCAATAAGGTACACTATGGCGGCAAAAAGGTAAGCATGGAAGAATTTAAAGCTGGTTGCAGCAACCTCCTGAATTCGCGCGAAAAACTCAGTATATTGGATAAGAAAAACGATGGTGCTGTCTTTAAGGTTATTAATCACCTGATTCGTTAAGGCTGGAATGGAAGACAGCAATACCTGAGGCAGTATAATCCACAAAAAGACCTGCCGTTTGTTCAACCCCTGAACGACTGCTGCCTCCGTTTCATACTTATTCAATGCGTTATAGGCCGTTGTCATGTACGCGGCATTATATGCGCCGACATTCAAGGTAAAACCTGTAACCGCCACGGTAAAAGAGGACAGGTGAATGCCAGATTGAGGTAAACCATAATAGATAACAAACAGAATAAGAATGAGTGGCGTACCGATAAAGAAATCCATGTACAGTCGAGTTATGGCTTTTACCACGGGGCGATGGCTCAGGCTCAGAAAGAAAATAATAATTCCCCACAAAAAACCGGTGATGGAAACAATCAGCGCAAGTTTACAGGTTTCTTTAATACCGTCCACAACAAGTGGCAGTTGTTCAGTCAGGTCATTAAAGAAAAGAGACCAGCCAGCGATCATCGTTGTGCCTCGCTAAAAAAACAGTGGATATCTGGATCCGTTTCTCGTAAGGCAAGATCGGTAAAAGCGCCTTCTGCACGAATCTTGCCATGATTAAGAAACGTTACGTTATCGCTTAGTAATCTGGCGAGGCGAATATCATGAGTGACGCATAATATAGTGACGCCATTGTCGTGAAGTTGCTTGATCAACATTCCGACTTCACGAGTCATGAGCGGATCAAGCGCAGACGTCGGCTCATCAAAAATAATGAGTTCTGGGTCGGTGACCATTGTACGGGCCAGGGCGACGCGCTGTTGCTGGCCACCCGATAATTGCGAAGGGTATTTCGCGCTATGCGAGACCATATCAAGTTTTTGTAGCTCATGTAAGGCTTTCTCCCGGGCTAGTTGTCCCGGCATCCCAAACACTTTACATAGGGCAAGGGTAATATTATCCATGACGTTAAGATGGCGATACAATGCGTAATTCTGGAAGACACAACCAACTTTTTTTCTGAACTCAAGAATAGTAAATTCTTTGTCGTAAATATTTTCCCCGTGAAAATAAATATCGCCATAATCAGGTTCTTCTAATCGAAGCAGACAGCGTAAAAGCGTCGTTTTTCCACAACCCGATGGCCCCATGACTACTTTCATGTCTCCCGATTGAATTTTCAAACTAACCGCATCAAGAACCTTTTTTCCTGAATATTCCTTACTTATCTCTTTTAGTTCCAGTAAAGCCATGAGTATCACCTCTATTTTTATGTTTCAACTGATGCGATATTTTTTCTCAAACACTCCGGCCAGAAGAGTAAATGCTTTATAAATAATGAAATATAATACCCCGGCAAGGGTATAGATCTGTAACCCGTTCAGCGTGATGGCTGTCAGTGACATTGCCTGCTTCGTTATTTCAGCGATGCCTACAGTATAAGCAAAGGGCGTCGCTTTTAATACAGAAGAAAACTCATTGATAATACCGGGCACAGAAAATCGCAACATCTGTGGCAGTTCAATATTTATTATAACCTGTAATTGACGCATTCCTGCTACTTTCGCTACCGTTATTTCGAATGGCTCAACTAATTTAAGCGCCCCTCTGAACACCTCGGCAAGATAACTCCCGCTGATTAAGCCGACGCTGAGGTTCATGGCCACCAGAGGTGAAACATATATGCCAATCGATGGCAATCCAAAATAAACAAGAAAAACAGCAATAAGTATTGGAATTCCCCGAAGAATAAAGACCAGTACGTCGAGTATCTTCTGTAGTGGAAGGGGGGATAGTCGCCGTAATACGGCGACTGTAAGCCCGGTCAAAAACGCTGAGAGAAAACAGGTAAAGGTTACAAGCAGCGTATTACCAATCCCTTCCAATAGGAAATAAAAGATAGCCAGCATATTACCTGATGACATAGCTTACTATTTCATCCAGTTATCAACGATGCCAGATATTTTTTGTGGCCCTTGCTCTTTAAGCCATAAGTTAAAATCATCGCGCACGGGAGAGCCTTTCTTAAAGGCAATGCCAAGCTGATCAACATTCTTGAAAACATAACGACTTTCTATCGGCATTTTTTTCTTATTTTTGAAGGTAAAGTAAACCGGCTCTTCTATAAAAGCCAGATCAAGATTACCATTTTTTAGATCAGTCATCGTCTCGTTATAGGTTGGATATAATTTTACTTTACTTAACGAGTAGTATCCTTTGGGCTCCAGATCGTTTTTGATAAGGTCGGAGTAAGCCATTCCTCGAGGGTATCCAATAGAATATTGATTTAATTCATTGAGGTTATTGAGCGTTATTTTATGATTGGCCATACTGACCAGATAAAAAGAGTTGATGTAATAAGGTTCAGAAAAATCAATAACTTTCTTACGTTTATCTGTGATTGAAATTCCCGAAAATGCTACATCAGCCTGACCACTCGCCACTGCGCCAAGCATTCCATCCCAGGCATATTCGGTGATGTTTAGCTTACAATGCCGTGACTGACAGTAAGACGAAAAAAGCTCCAGATCTATCCCCTGCAATTTGCCATCAGCACTTTTAAATAACATAGGGGGAGAGGCCGGTGATACTGCGACATTGAGTGTTCTCCCTTCAACGATGCTATCAGCAAAAGCTGAAGACGACATTATTCCCAACACTATCATCGATAAGCCAATTTTTTTGGATAACATGCTATCTATTTCCTGTGGTAAGGTAATACGTATTATAAATTAAGCATTAGAGCGTGAACCTGACATTTGCAGGCGTAAAGTACTTAACGTTATGTATTCCATCGCTGTTAACTAATTTAATCAGGAGGTTTGACAGGAATCATCAAAGGGAATGGATTGAATATACCATGAGATATCAACTGGATATGAGTGCAGCGACCCAATGAAAGGTGAAAATGTAAAGATACCATAGACATTAGTATACTGGACATAGTTTATGCTCCATTTACGCATACATATTTACATGATAAGCAGATAAATGCTTCAGTGACGGTGTATTTAATGTCTCTAAGTATCATCTTACCACTCTATCCAGGGCCAATATAAAGACTTATCTTTGCTTGTCAAATACATTTTCTGAGCTAAATTGATTTGCGTGCTATCTATATTTGCAAGCATATAAATTATTTATCCTATGAACAAACGACAACAAATCAGGAGTTCTGACGATGTTGTTATGTTTATCAAAACGTTAACTTGTTTTAATCGATAATAATCTTAATTCAGAAATATCTTAATATATGCGGTTGTCGGGATAAAATTCTCAAATTAACATCGTACATCTTATGTAATAAACATAAATACGATAAATAAATCCAAAACTGAGACTGCCAACCGGATAACAAACAGCAATAAAGAGGGCTCTCCATTAAGTTATCCTGGCAATGGTTAAGGTGGTAACATTTTTGGTGGCTTTACCCATTTTAATCGTGTTCACAACACGTTAATTACCTTATGATTACCATGGTAATTAAAAATGAATCCTCGATGACTCGATGACTCGTTGGCTGAATGAAAAGAAAATTCTGCATCACATAGGCGCATGTATCGCGTATAATGGGCTCCGATGTCCCTAATCATTGCTATGACATAATAATATGTATCTTAACCGCTTTTGTTATTTACTCCTGATCTCTGCTGCGGTCGGAAGCATTTTTACATCGTATCCCGTCGCGATGTGGTTCCTGCTCGCCAATGTGCTAACGCTGGCGATCTACGGTGTAGATAAAACGGCGGCACGTAAAACCTGGCGCAGAGTGCCGGAATCCACTTTGTTGGTGTTTGGGGTTGTCGGTGGGTGGCCTGGTGCGATTGTTGGTCAACAACTTTTCCGTCATAAAACGCAAAAGCAGCCATTCAAAACATACTTTATCGCCAGTGTGATAGTGAGTATTGTAGTTACGGTGGCGATCTATCGACTCTATCCATTTTTGTCCTACTGAACATAGAGTATGGATCACTTATTGACCAACCGGCAGCAAAGACAACCTCATATTTTCATGTCACCGGCACTATGATATTGAGCGGTGTTTTGCTCAAGGCGTACCGCAGCCGATGGAACATTATTCAGTGGAATAATGATGAGCTATAAAACTTTCTAACATTGTGGCAAAACAATGATGGACTTCCTGGGTTGGATGGACAAAGTCATTGAAGACGTATTGCGGACATATATCTAGCTGAGGGTCTTTAGCCCCGGGAACTTGCGTCGGATATTCGCCATCATGGGGATGTACCCAGTAAGTTATTACGATCTCTCTCAGGCGGGCGTGCCTGTGCACTCCACGGCATTTCGTCCCATTGACGAGGCTTCGCTCTCGCGTAATCCCTTTCGCATGTTCACTTCGCTATTACGCCTGGAGCTCATTGAAAACGCGGCATTACGCCAGCGGGCGGCGGAAATCTTATCGCAGCGTGATATTTTTACATCGCGCTGCCGACAATTGCTGGATGAGTACGACGAGCAGGGCGGTTTTAGTGCTGCTCAGGCCGAAGAGTTCGTCCGTGAAACGCTGGAGACTTTTCGCTGGCATCGTCAGGCTACCGTTGATGAAGAAACGTACCGCAGCCTGCATCGTGAGCATCGTTTAATTGCCGACGTGGTCTGTTTTCCGGGATGCCACATTAACCATCTGACGCCGCGTACTCTGGATATCGACCGGGTACAGGCCATGATGCCGGAGTGCGGCATTACGCCTAAAATTCTTATCGAAGGTCCGCCTCGCCGCGAAGTGCCTATTCTGTTGCGGCAAACCAGTTTCAAAGCTCTGGAAGAGCAGGTGCTCTTCGTTGATGAAAAGCAGGGTACGCACACGGCGCGCTTCGGCGAAATTGAGCAACGTGGCGTCGCGCTGACGCCAAAAGGTCGTCGATTATATGACGAACTGTTGCACAAGGCGGGAACGGGTAAGGACAACTTCACGCATCAACTCCATTTGCGGGAGGTCTTTAACGCCTTTCCGGATAGCGAATTTCTGCTTCGCCTGCAGGGGCTTGCCTGGTTCCGTTATCGCTTAACGCCTTCCGGCGAGGCGCATCGTCAGGCGATCCATCCTGGCGACGATCCGCAGCCGCTTATTGAGCGCGGTTGGGTGATCGCGCAGCCGATTACCTATGAAGATTTTCTTCCGGTCAGCGCAGCCGGCATTTTTCAGTCGAATTTGGGAAATGAAACGCTGGCCAGAAGCCACGGCAATGCCAGCCGCGACGCCTTTGAACAGGCGCTGGGATGTGCTGTACGGGATGAATTTTCGTTATATCAGGAAGCGGAAGAACGCAGTAAACGCCGTTGCGGTCTGCTTTAAAAGCGGTAAGCTTCACAGGCTGTGAGGATACTGTAAAAGGAAGGCGTTATGTTGAATCCCTCCATCCCGCTGGTGGCGACGCGTCACGGTAAAATCGTGGGCGTCGTACAGGAAGAAATCCATATCTGGCGCGGTATACCTTATGCCGCGCCGCCAACAGGGGAGCTACGCTGGCGTGCGCCGCAGCCTGTTACGCCCTGGCAGGATGTGCGCCAGGCGGATTGTTTCTCCTGCGCCAGTTGGCAGGATATTACCTGGTGTCGCGAACTCGGCGGCGGCGATCCGGGAAATTTTTCCGAAGACTGTCTCTATCTGAACGTCTGGGCTCCCGCCGTGCGTCATGAACCGTTGCCGGTCATGGTCTGGCTACACGGCGGCGGTTACACCATTGGCGCGGGGAGTTTGCCGCCCTATGACGGTCAAGCGCTGGCGAAGCGCGGCGCGATCGTGGTGACGGTCAATTATCGGCTTGGCCATCTGGGCTTTTTCGCGCATCCGGCGCTGGAAGGCGAAGGGGCGGAGTGTATTCATAATTTCGCTTTACTCGATCAAATCGCTGCGCTGCGTTGGGTGCAGGACAATATTGCCGCATTTGGCGGCGATACGCAGAATGTGACGTTATTTGGCGAATCCGCCGGCGCCCGCAGCGTGCTGTCGTTGATGGCTTCGCCGTTGGCGAAGGGGCTTTTTCATAAAGCGATTATTCAGAGTGGTTATACGCTGCCGGATACGCCCCGCGAGGTGGCGCTAAAAAAAGGCGTTGCGCTGGCGGAACATCTTGGTTTAGCCCATGCCACTGCCGAACAGCTACGCGCTTTACCGGCAGAGACGTTTTGGCCGCTGGACGCGCCTTTTAAAATTGCGCCGACGCCGATTTCCGGCGACGTCGTGCTGCCGCATCCGATGCTGGAAACCTTCTTTGCGGCGAAACAGCATCCAATACCGGTGATGATCGGCTCGAATAGCGATGAAGCCAGCGTATTGGCCGTTTTTGGCGTCGATATTGCCGGTCAAATTCAAAAAATGCGCCGTGAGCGGCGTGTTGGCTTGGGGTTAATCCGGCTGCTTTATCCTGGAGTGAAAGGCGACGAAGCGCTAGGGCGGCAGGTCTGTCGGGATATGGTATTTACCACGTTGGGTTATGTCGTCATGCAAGCGCAGAAGCGGATCGGCGAACCGTGCTGGCGTTACTGGTTTGATTATGTCGCCGAGGCGGAGCATAACACCTACGCGAATAGCGCCTGTCATGGCAATGAAATACCGTATGTATTCGATACGTTAACGCGGGCTGAGCCCACATGCCATTATGTGAATGAGAATGACCTGGCCTTTGCCTCGCAGGTGGCGGATTACTGGGTGAATTTCGCTCGTCATGCCAGCCGCACGCGCGACGTGCTGCACGGCCCGGTTCGCTGGCCCGCCAGCATTCGGGGGCGAGATCGTCTGTTGCGGATTGGGCTGAACAAACTTGCCGGTTTTAAAGTGGAAAACCGCTTTATGCGTGCGCGTCTGGCGCTGTTTAAACGAGTCATGAAACATCACGTTAGTCTGGAATAAACTTTTCATAACCTGAAGAATGCTGCGTGAGGTTTACATCCGATTCGGTCGGTTCTTATCGACATAAAATATTTACGCTTTTGCACAGTTTCCAGGCGACCAACAATTGGATTATTAATGAATTTTGTCTAGAGTGAGCGGTCAGAAACGGGCACATTCTTGCTGCTGAAAAAACCAGCGCGGGACCATTCACAAGACCAGAAGGACTCATTTTCAGGTATGAATCGTAGACGATTTATTAAAGGTTCAATGGCAATGGCCGCCGTGTGCGGTTCCAGCGGTATTGCTTCACTCTTTTCTCAGGCGGCGTTTGCCGCGGAATCCGATATTGCGGATGGTAAAATTGTCCGTTTTGATTTTGCTGGTCTGCAATCAATGGCCCAGGCGTTAGCGAAAAAGCCCTGGGGTGGCGCGCCGGGACCCTTGCCGGATACGCTCGCCAATCTGACGCCGCAGGCCTATAACAGCATTCAGTATGACGCGGCGCATTCACTCTGGAACGGTGTTGCCAACCGGCAGCTCGATATTCAGTTTTTCCACGTAGGGATGGGCTTCCGTCGTCGCGTACGCATGTTTTCCGTTGATACGACGACGCATCTTGCTCGCGAGATTCATTTTCGCCCGGAACTGTTTAAATACAACGATGCCGGCGTTGATACGACGCAACTGGAAGGGCAGAGCGATCTCGGTTTCGCCGGTTTCCGTGTCTTTAAAGCGCCGGAACTGGCGCGGCGCGATGTCGTCTCCTTCCTGGGCGCCAGTTATTTCCGGGCGGTAGATGATACTTATCAGTATGGCCTGTCGGCTCGCGGGCTGGCGATAGATACCTATACTGACGGTCAGGAAGAGTTCCCTGACTTCACCGCATTCTGGTTTGACACCGCGAAGCCGGGCGATACTACGTTTACCGTTTACGCTCTGCTGGACAGCGCCAGCGTGACGGGCGCGTATAAGTTTGTGATCCATTGCGAAAAAACGCAGGTGATCATGGATGTAGAAAACCATCTCTACGCCCGTAAAGATATAAAGCAACTTGGCATTGCGCCGATGACCAGTATGTTTAGCTGTGGGAATAATGAACGCCGGGTATGCGACACCATTCATCCGCAAATTCACGATTCCGATCGGCTGGCGATGTGGCGGGGTAACGGCGAGTGGATTTGCCGCCCGCTGAATAATCCTCAGAAATTACAGTTCAACGCATATATGGACGATAACCCAAAAGGGTTCGGCCTGCTGCAACTCGATCGCGATTTCTCGCATTATCAGGATGTCATGGGCTGGTACAACAAACGTCCGAGCCTGTGGGTGGAGCCGCGCAGTAAGTGGGGGAAAGGCGCGGTTAGCCTGATGGAGATCCCAACCACTGGCGAAACTCTGGATAATGTGGTCTGTTTCTGGCAGCCGGAAAAAGCGATCAAAGCCGGGGATACGCTGGCGTTTAATTATCGTTTGTACTGGAGCGCGCAGCCGCCGGTACAATCGCCGCTTGCGCGGGTCATGGCGACCCGTACAGGGATGGGCGGCTTTCCCGAAGGCTGGGCGCCGGGCGAACATTACCCGGATAAATGGGCACGCCGTTTTGCTATTGATTTTGTCGGCGGCGATCTGAAAGCGGCCGCGCCAAAAGGCATTGAGCCGGTAATTACGCTCTCCAGCGGTGAGGCGAAGCAGGTTGAGATCCTCTACGTAGAGCCTTTCGACGGTTATCGTATCCAGTTTGACTGGTATCCGACCTCGGATTCTACGGCACCGGTGGATATGCGTATGTTCCTGCGCTGCCAGGGGGAGGCTATCAGCGAAACCTGGCTGTATCAGTATTTCCCGCCCGCGCCGGATAAGCGCCGTTATGTCGACGATCGTATCATGCGTTAGTCAGTTTGCCTTCTGTACCGCCACAAAGGCGGTACAGGTTGCGGAAATTGCCATGACATAAACCCATTCGTGAGCCGCTGTTTTTGTGACACGGCCTTTTCATCGTTCTATTTTTGCAACAGTCCTTCCTGTTTATCCCTCTCGATCCTGCGGACAGGGGACATTAAGATAGCTTCACCTTATTTAAGATATAAAGTGAATATAATGAAAAAGAGTTTTCTTGGTGCTCTCCTGTCTCTGGGTTTATTAAGTGCTGCTCATGCAGATGTATATAAATTTGATAATACGCATACCAATGCGGTATTTAATATCGATCGTTTCCAGACCTCAACCAATCATGGCGGGTTTTATGCTATTAGCGGCGAACTGAAATATCAGCCGGAAAAGCAAGTCGCAGAGATGCGTGTGACGATTCCCGTGAGCGCCTTAAATACCGGGGTGGATGCGTTTGATAACCATATTCGCAGTAGCGATATTTTGGATGCGGAAAAATATCCAGAAATAGTATTTAAATCGACAAAATGGCATTTTGAAGATAATAAACCAGTTTCTATTGACGGTTTGTTAACAATGAAGGGAGTAACTAAGCCCGTCACCTTAACCACCACCAAGTTTGGCTGTTATATGAGCCCGATATTCAAGGCGCAGGTTTGCGGTGGTGATTTTGTCACGCAAATAGATCGCACCCAGTGGGGTGTAGATTATCTGGTCGATATGGGGATGACGAAAGTTGTCGATATAAAAATCCAGGCAGAAGCGGTTAAGCAATAAAAGGAATAATGATGAAAACTCATCACCTCATTCGGGTAGTGGCCTCGCTGGCAATGTTGGCAACATCAGGCCTGGCTTATGCTGAAGAGTACAAAGCCAGCACGGACGAAAAAGCAATAAAAATGACGAACGTAGCCTCTCTGGAAGCGCGCGTTCAGGCCAGAATGGAGAAAGGGGCATTTGGTTATATTCGCGGTGGAGCCGAAGATGAGAATAACCTTCGCAGCAACACCGAAAGCTTTGACAAAAAATATATTATGCCGCGCGTATTACAGGGCATTGAGTTAAAAGAGATCGATTTATCAACGCAGCTACTGGGTATTCCGCTTAAAACGCCTATAATCCAGGCACCGATGGCGGCGCAGGGCCTGGCCCACGCCTCCGGAGAGTTGGCGACGGCGAAAGGCATGGCGCAGGTCGGTTCGATTTTCTCGTTGAGCACTTATGGCAACAAGACCATCGAAGAGGTGGCTAACGTTTCCGGGAAAAACCCGTTCTTCTTCCAGCTTTATATGAGTAAGAATAATCAATTTAACGAATTTATTCTTGCACAAGCGGTAAAACATGGCGCTAAAGCGATTATTCTGACCGTAGATTCACCTGTCGGCGGTTATCGGGAAGAAGATATTAAAAATAACTTCCAGTTCCCGCTGAGTTTTGCAAACCTGGAAATGTTCGCCAGGAAAAATGACGATGGTTCAAAAACCGGCAAAGGGGCAGGGATAAGTGAAATTTACGCGCAGGCTAAACAAGCCTTTACGCCGGAGGATATTGCCTATGTACATCGTATTTCCGGTCTGCCGGTTATTGTAAAAGGCATTCAGTCGCCGGAGGATGCTGAAATTGCTATCCAGGCTGGGGCCGCAGGAATATGGGTTTCTAATCATGGTGGCCGTCAATTAGACAGCGGGCCGTCCTCATTCGATATGCTTCCTGCGATTGCAAAAGTCGTCAACAAGCGAGTGCCTGTTATTTTTGACAGTGGAGTACGCCGTGGTTCGCACGTATTCAAGGCGTTAGCCAGCGGGGCGGATATTGTGGCGGTTGGCCGACCTGTATTATACGGTCTTAATCTTGGCGGCGCTCAGGGTGTGGCATCAGTGATTGAACAGCTAAACAAAGAGCTGACAATTAACATGATGTTGGGTGGCGCCAGGAATATTGAACAAGTGAAAACGACACGCTTGTTAACTGAAAAAGATCTGCCACAGTAATACAGTAATATAGAGGTCGGGTATTATACCCGACCTTTTCCTGTGTGATTTTCCTCGACAACGCTTTCGGTAGAAAATGACGCGCTCTGTTTCCTCAAATCCTAACGCCAGGTGAACTTTCTGTGAAATTGTATTTTCCGGCGAGGTATCGGAAGCCATTTCCCGACACCCTTTATTCGTTCCCCATCGTTGCACTGCTGCTATCAATTGTTTCGCTAAGCCGCGTTGACGGAACGAGGGGAGAACAAAAATACCTTCAAGGAAAACCACGGGCGAACTGTCACAGCCATTGACATAATCGTGGCGGATTGAGGCATCCGCAAAGCCAATCGCCACCCCGTCTGCCATCGCAATAAATGATGCCAGATGTTCGGCTTGCAGAATTTCTTCGCCGTCCGCCAGATGGGCGTCATCCGGGTGACCAGGCCAGAGCTGTTTTCGCAATCCGCGCCAGTGCTCCAGATGGGTTTTGTTCATTTGCCTGATGTCCATTAACGCGCTCCTGATGAGGGGTCTGACATGATGAGACGGCATCCCGCCTGCTGATAACGTCGGGCGATAGCAGACGGGAGCGCACTGTCGCTAAGAATGGTAGTAATACAGGACAGCGTCGCCACCGCATGGGGTTCTACAGTATCAAACTTTGAATGATCGGCCATCAATATGACCTCGCGTGAGCGCTGAATAATGCGCGTTTTGACGCCTACTTCAAACATGGTAGCGTTGGTGATGCCCGTTTCAATCGACAGCGCATCGCAAGAGATAAAGGCGCGTTCAACGGCAAAGGCGTTAATCATCTCCAGCGCCAGACTCTCGCCCACCGAAAAGTAGCCGGGGCGAATCAGTCCGCCAATAATGTAGCTCTCTACGTGTGGGAAGCCACCCAGTTCGTTAGCGATTTTGATGTCATTGCAAATGACTTTTACTTTGGCGTCGACCAGACATTTTGCCAGTTCCAGACAGGTGGAGCCAGAGTCGAGAAAAAAGCAGTCTCCATCCTTGATGAACGTGCGGGCGAGGGCGGCAATTTCGCGTTTCGCCTCGCTTTGTAACGTCCGCTTAACGTCGAAAACATATTCTTTATCTTCCGTACTGTCGTCAAAGTCAATACAACCATGGCCGCGAACCATACCGGGATAACGGCTGGCGATATAGTGAAAATCCCGGCGCACGGTTGCCTCTGCATAGCCAAAAAGCTCAATAGCTTGTTGTGTTGAGAGGTGCCTGTGTTGCCAAAGGTAATGCAACATCTGTTTGATACGGTCGGGGCGCTGTTGGCTCATCAGCATATGACTCCTTTATAGCGCGGTGAATTGTGACAATGTCACATCATAGTTCGCCGTCGTGAACAACGCCCGGCCAATCACCAGATGCTGGGCGCCTGCGGCGGCAAGCAGCCGTGCGGCGCGAAGTGTAATACCGCCGTCCGCCCAGCATTCCGCAGCAGGGAAATGCTCTCTGCTCTGGCTCACTTTTTCACACATCGCGGCAATAAATTGTTGCCCGCGCCCGTCGGGTTCGCTGGTCATGATCATCAGCGCATCCAGTTGCAATGCCAGATAACGATAAGGCAATAGCGGTGTTGCCGGGTTAAGCGCCAGTCCTGCTTTCGCCCCGATAGCGCGAATATCCGCCAGAATCTCCGAGGGGTTTTGCACGCTTTCGGCATGAATGAAAATCCAGCCGGGGCGGATAGCTGCAAGCCAGGGTAACCAGCGTTGCGGTGATGAAACCATCAGGTGAAATGAGAGCGGATGGCGAGAGTATTGCGCGACCGCCTGAATGGTTTTCATACCGAAGGTAATATTGTTGATGAAACTGGTATCTTCGATATCCAGATGCAGCGAGCCGAGAGGCGCATCGTGTAAAGCGGTCAACGCCTCGGCATAGCGCAGCGGATCGGCGGAGGCCAGTGAAGGGTGCAGGATCATCGGAACCTTCATCAGCGCAATGCGGTTAATTGCGCGAAAAGCGCGGCATCATTTGGCGCATCTTGCAACATCGCGACGCTTTCCGGCGAGTCGAGCCACTGGCTGATGCGTTGAATGGTGCGAATATGTGCTTCGGCATCCGTGGCGCTGGCGCAAAGCAACAGCCAGATGGGATCGCAATCCGCATTGCCGAAAGCGACCGGCGTTGATAGCGTAGTGACGCTGATTTGATTATGGTTGGCGCCTTGCTCTGGTCTGGCATGGGGCAGCGCAATCCCCGGCGCGATAAGATAATATGGCCCCCATTTAAGGGTGTTCTCAATAATACCGTCCAGGTAGCAGGGGGCCGCCGCGCCGAAGGTAATCAGCGGACGAACGGCGATATCCAGCGCGTGTCGCCAGTCGCTGGCATGGCGTTGCGCCTGAACCCACTTAACATCATTAATCATCGATCGTTGACTCCTTGCCGGTTCGGGTTACTCTGAAACCGATCCCCGGCGTGTCTTTTGGCGAAGGCGACGGAGATCGGCAGAAGAGTTATCGCTCTCTGCAGGGGATAAGCGTTTTGCTTATCCCCATTTTATTGTCGGATATGGCGTACTTTCTCCATAAACTTCGCCACGCGCGCCTGGTCGACAAAGTTGGCGAAGACGCCGTCTTTTTTAAACGTGGTTGCCGTTACGCATCCGTCGGCAATGCAGAGCTGCTCCTCGACGTTTTCCAGACACACCCCGGTATTCGCCAGCACGACCGTGTCGGGAACGGTATCTTTTACCCGCTTCAGTATGGCGCTATCCGTGCGGGCGCCCGCCGTCAGCCCCGAGACGCACAGGGCATCGGGGTTATTGTTAAATACGGTCGATTTCGCAATTGAACAGACATCTCGGTTTCCCAGATACACCGCCGCTTCCGGCACGATGTTAAACAGCGTTTTCACGTGGCCTGCGCCGATGCGATGCTGATGGCGAATAGTTTCGCCGACATTCGTATCCCAGACGCCAAAATCGCTGGCGTAAGCACCGGTGAAAATTTCGCGAATAAATTTTGCGTCGGTCGCCATCGCCAAATCAAAAGAGGCCACAGGGTCCCACAACACGTTTACCCCAAACGGTACGCGAATTTCACTCATTAACTGACCGATGATTCGTGCCATCGCGGCAGTCGTTTCCGGTCTGACTTTCGTTAAATAAGGCAGACTAAATTCGTTGGAGAACATCACCGCATCCACGCCGCCATTTTGTAGCGCCATTAAATCGTCATGGGCGCGGTCAATTACCCAGTTCATGCCTTTCCTGGTATCGAACCCGGGATCGCCCGGCAGCGCCCGTAAATGGCACATGGCGATAACGGCTTTTTCTGTTCCTATTACCTCTTTTAGCCAACTCATTCTGGGTTGCTCCTTATTCCGGTAGTTCACGTTTACGTAAGACAAGTATGATGCTGGCGACAATGCCGACCACAATAACCACACCAATCATGCCCAGCGACATCAATTCAGATATTGACCAGCCAAACATATTTCCCACCGACAGCGCGGTAATTTGCGCGTTTTCAGCGGCGAAGCTAAAGCCGCCTTTGAGCGCCATATCGGTAAAGTACGGCGCGAACTGGGTGGCGATCAGCAAAACGGTAATCATGACAATGATGCCGCTGAGCAGAGTACGAATCAGATCGCCGCGATGAATAACTGTGGCCATGCAGATAAAAAATGGCGCGACCGGTAAATCAGCCAGCGGCAGGACTTTATTGCCCGGCAGTATGCTCGCCAGAATTAACATGATGGGAATTAACAGCAGTCCAACCGCGATGGTGGTCGGGTGGCCTAACGTCACTGCGGTATCCAGACCGATAAAGACTTCGCGCCCTTTAAAGTGTTTCTGGAAGAACTTACGCGCGCCGTCGGAAATGGGCATTAATCCCTCAACGATAAGGCGAATCATGCGCGGAAACAGCACCATAATCGCCGCCACGGTAATCATTAAGGTTGCGCACCCTTTAAAGCCTTCGCCTGCAGCAAGTCCGAAGATCAGCCCGAGAACAACGCCAATGATCACCGGGTCGCCGACCATCCCATACCGTTTTTGGATCTCCTGAGCGTCAATATTGCGTCCTTTCATAAACGGTATTTTTTCGTATATCGCATCCAGCAATACGAACAACGGCACGGAGCTGGAGCCATACCCTTGCGGAATAGAAATCCCTTCCAGACCCACAATGTTCTGTACCCGTTTCGTCGTCCAGTCGGCCATTTTCAACGACAAGGCGGCATGGCAAATCGCGCCCAGTACGCCATAAATCAGACTGCCGGTCATCAACTGGACGACCGTTCCGGTAATGGCGTAGTGCCAGTAGTTATAAATATCAACGTTCATGGTTTTGGTCAGACGAGTCACCAGCATACCGACGTTGAGCAGAAAGATAACGGGAATGATCATCGCGCCGATGGCCGTCGCATAGCCGACGCCGGATGCGGGCCCGGCGCCGACGTCAAACACATGCAGCGTCAGGCCAAAACGCTCAATCATCACTTTAATCGGCGGACTGAGACTGTCGATCGCCATGACGATCACCAGCCCCATGCCGACAAAACCGATGCCGACCGTCACCCCCGCTTTCACCGCCTGCAGCCAGGGAATACGAAAGATTAAGCCGATGATAATCATAATGATGGGCACAAAGACGGTGCCGCCGAGAGACAGGATGTAATCAAACATAATGCCCCCTTTATTGTGTTAACAGCGCCTTGATTTCTTGTTTTAATGCGTCGTCGTTGATGCCTGTCAGCAGGGCGGCGCCGTTGAGCGTCGGGATGCCATAGTCACTGTGCGTACGCATGGACGTTACGATGAGATCCATACCGTTACAGTTCAACGGGATCTCATTCAGACAACATTGCGCCGTGGTTGCCGCAATGCCTTGCTCCGCAAGAAAGTCCTGCAGTTTTTGTGCAATCATGGTTGATGTCGACATGCCGGTACCACATGCCACAAGGATCTTTTTCATCATGGTCGTGCCTCTTGTGTAGCGCCTGTTTCAGGGTCAATGGGAAACTGTTCTGGCGACATATTGGCCAGCGCAGTCAGTAAACGGATACAATCAGCCAGGTCGCGCAGGCTGGCGACTTCGGCTGGCGAGTGGGTATAGCGGCAGGGAATAGAAAGACTGGCGCAGGGAATACCGTCCAGTTCAACCTGAATGTAGCCTGTTTCGGTGATGACGCCTGGCGCGACTTCACGCTGTACGGGAATATTATTTTCGTGCGCGGTGGTCTCCAGCATCCGCAGCAAACGCGGCGGCGTAATCAGTCCCGCCAACGTACCGCGTCCGTGATAGTTCAGACAGGTGATGCCGACGCCGTGGTTGACCCGCACATCCGAGTAATCCTGCAGGTCAGGCGTGTCGCAGGAGGGGGTGATATCAATACCAATCGCCAGGTCGGGGCGCACGCGTCGTAAAACGGGAACAATCCCGCGAATATTGAACTCTTCCTGTACCGACGCGACCAGGAATACCGCGATATCAAGCGGTGTGGAGGCGAGGGCCTCGGCGACGCCCAGTAGCGCCGTACACCCCAGCCTGTCATCCAGCGCCTTACTGCACACCAGGTCGTTGCCCAGACAGTGCGGCGGGTTGTAAAGGGTTACTGGCGTCCCCACCTGAATACCCATTCGTTCGGCATCCGCTTTATCTTTTGCGCCGATATCAATCCAGAGTTTATCGAGCGCGGGTGGCTGGGTGCGCTCGTCACCCTTCGCGAAGTGATATGCTTTAATACCGATACAGCCCATGATATCGCCTGAACATCCGGCAAGCGTCACAATCGAACCGGGCATAGTAATTTGCGCCGGGCCGCCCACGCGTTCAAAACGTAAAAAACCGGAGGGTTCGATCTTGCGTACCATAAAACCCACTTCATCCATATGCGCAAAAATCATCAGGCGAAGCGCGTCGGATTTATCGCTGCCATAACGGGCGACGACATTACCTAAGCGATCCCGCCAGACGTCTTTGGCCTGCTGTTCGAACGCGTGCTGCATAACGTTTGCAATACTGCTTTCATGTCCTGAAATCCCGTTTAGCCGCAGTAAAGAAAAAAGCGTTTCCTGCACAGAAAAGGTCATTGGCGTCTCCGTGGTGATAAAACAATCAGTCGTTGAGCGTTTTATAGGCGGAGAATGGTTGGATAAGTGTGAAATGTGTCACGCGGAAATACGCTAAATATGGTCAATAAAAAATAATGTGATGGCGATACAATAAAAACGCTCATATCACCTGCGGGTTATCGGTAAACCAGGCTATTTATGTGATCACGACCAACAACGAAGAAGGGCAACGCGATGGTGGAAATTATTCCTGTTAGCACGACGCTGGAACTGCGAGCGGCAGATGAAAGTCATGTTCCGGCGCTGCACCAACTGGTACTCAAAAACAAAGCGTGGCTACAACAGTCGCTCGACTGGCCGCAATATGTCACGTCGCAGGAGGAAACGCGTAAGCATGTGCAGGGTAATATGCTGTTGCACCAGCGTGGTTACGCCAAAATGTACCTGATTTTCTGCCAGGATGAGATGGCGGGCGTACTCTCATTTAATGCCATCGAGCCGATAAACAAAGCCGCCTATATCGGTTACTGGCTGGATGAGTCCCTTCAGGGGCAAGGGATAATGTCGCAATCATTACAGGCGCTGATGACACATTATGCCCGGCGCGGCGATATTCGGCGCTTCGTCATTAAATGCCGCGTTGATAATCAGGCCAGTAACGCGGTCGCACGGCGCAACCATTTTACGCTGGAAGGCTGTATGAAACAGGCGGAGTATCTTAACGGCGACTATCACGACGTTAATATGTATGCCCGCATTATTGATGCGGATTAAAGAGAACCGACTAAGGGGGTACGCGTAATACGATCTTCTCCATTGATCACTTTTGGGCCGCGTAGGTGAATAGCATTGCCGTCAAACGCTATCACCGCCGCCCGTCCGCTAATCTCGACCTGGCGCTCAATCAGAATTTCGCCCTGTATACAGGCATGGCCTTCAATCAGCACGCGGTCGTCCAGTAAAATCGGACCTCCGCGTACCTCAGCATGTCCGCCTACCAGCACATGATGTTTTAACACACAGTTGCCTTCGATTAACGCATGTTCCGCTACCTGCGAGCTGTAGCGAAGGGTAGGGATAGCATCTTCCTCTGTGCCGGCGATAACCCGCGCATGGCCATAGACTTTGGCGCAGTCACAGATCCAGACATTATTGTCTTTGTTGCCTTCGATGAGCGCGAAATCAAAGACCTCCGCCCGGTGCTCAATAAAAGCGTGAGTGATAGTGGCGTCGCCATAAAGCTGTACCTGATGGACAATCCGCGAATGGTTCACGGTGGCGCGATCGTAAATTTGTAAAATCTGCGCATGTTCATGCGTTAGTCCCTGAACAGCGAGAATTTCTGACTGGTTTAACACGCGGGCATCGCCATAAATCGCACACTCTCCACGCACGGAAGAGGACTGAATGGTGACGTTGTCACTTATCCGTGCGCCATCGCTGATATCAGCGCGATCAATCCAGACGTTATCGCCTATTCGCACGTTATTGTAGAGCGTGCACGGCTGCGTGATACGCGCGTTACCCGTAATTTCCGTGCCCGCAAAGGCCATCGCGTTTTCATCATAAATCCAGCAATCCCCCTGTTGTGACAGCACATTATCGGCATCAACCCAGCCGCCGGAGGTTCCGGCTTTAACATCGTTAAAATCCGTTACGGCAATAACTTGTCGTAATAAGACGCTTTTCTTCTCACCGTCTACCTGATAAGTAAAAGCACGAGGTTCTTCACTCAGTCGATATTTGATCATAGGGAAATTCCGTGTGAACGATTAAGATAACCGTAGCAAAGGTACTGGCGAAACAACCAGAAATTCCATAAAATGCATTTCAAATATACTTTATAAATTAAACAAAATGTGTAATCACAAGCAGAGCGATCGCGTGCTCAATCTGCCTGCGGGCTATTTTGGCATCGTCCTTGGCACTATCGGTATGGGATTCGCCTGGCGTTATGCCAGCCAGATATGGGCAATAAGCCACTGGCCCGGCGACATCATGGTGATCCTGGCGATGATTATTTGGGCACTCTTGACCCTGGCGTTCCTTAGCCGTCTGGTGCGCTTTCCCCATAGCGTGATGGCTGAAGTGCGACATCCGGTAATGAGCAGTTTTGTCAGCCTGTTTCCCGCCACCACGATGCTGGTCGCGATCGGTTTCGTTCCCTGGTATCGCCCGTTGGCCGTTGCGCTATTCAGCGTGGGGGTCGTCATACAACTGGCGTATGCCGCCTGGCAGACGGCGGGTCTTTGGCGCGGAGCGCATCCGGAAGAAGCGACAACCCCAGGACTTTATCTGCCCACGGTAGCGAATAATTTTATCAGCGCTATGGCCTGTGGAGCGCTCGGTTACAATGATGCCGGACTGGTGTTTTTAGGCGCAGGCGTCTTTTCGTGGTTAAGTCTGGAACCGGTTATTTTGCAGCGACTGCGTAGCTGCGGCGAATTACCGGCGGTGCTGCGTATGTCGCTGGGTATCCAACTGGCGCCCGCGCTGGTCGCCTGTAGCGCCTGGCTGAGCGTCAATGGCGGGGAGGGCGACACGCTGGCGAAAATGCTATTCGGCTACGGTCTGTTACAGCTTTTATTTATGCTGCGATTAATGCCCTGGTATTTATCACAACCGTTTAATGCTTCCTTCTGGAGTTTTTCGTTCGGCGTTTCCGCGCTGACGACCACGGGGTTACATCTTGGTCACGGTAGTGAATCAGGGTTTTTCCATATTCTGGCCGTCCCGCTGTTTATTTTCACTAACGCTATTATCGCCTTATTGCTGGTTCGTACATTTCTATTGCTGGTGCAGGGGACGTTGCTTATTCGCACTGAGCGCGCTGCACTGTTGAAAACGGAGGAAAAAAATGACCGTTCGTGACGAAAATTACTTTACTGAGAAATACGGTTTAACCCGCACGCATTCGGATGTGCTGGCGGCGGCAAAGGTTGTCGCGCCAGGCCGAACGCTGGATTTGGGATGTGGCAATGGCCGTAATAGTCTGTATCTGGCCGCGAACGGTTATGACGTTACCGCGTGGGATAAAAATCCGGCCAGTATGGCTAACCTTGAGCGTATTAAAGCGGCAGAAGGGCTGGATAATCTGCAAACCGACCTTGTCGATCTGAATACATTGACCTTTGACGGCGAATACGATTTTATTCTCTCGACAGTGGTTATGATGTTTCTTGAGGCGCAAACCATTCCCGGTTTAATTGCCAATATGCAACGCTGCACAAAACCCGGCGGGTATAATTTGATTGTTGCGGCAATGGATACGCCGGGCTTTCCCTGTACGGTGGGATTCCCGTTCGCTTTTAAAGAAGGCGAATTACGCCGCTATTACGAAGGATGGGACATGCTGAAATACAACGAAGATGTCGGCGAGCTTCACCGCACGGACGAAAACGGCAACCGTATCAAACTGCGCTTTGCTACGATGCTGGCGAGAAAAACGGCCTGAGCGATGCAAGTTCTGTAAGTCTTGCTGCGTTCGGCATTTTTTTGTCGGGCGCCGCGTTCAAATTGTGCTGTCGTTACCATTTTTAGTGCATCCAGAATGATTTCGTTTTGCTATTATTTCCTTTGCATCATTGCGAAGACTAAAGGGATCGTTTCATGCGTACTCATACTTTATTTAAAGTTGCAGTGCTTACTGGCTTGCTGGCGTTATCCGGCTGTGCGTCTAAAGTCACACAGCCGGATAAGTATTCTGGATTCTTAAAAAATTATTCGGACCTGAAGGAGACTACTTCCGCCACGGGGAAACCGGTGTTGCGCTGGGTAGATCCACATTTTAATGACTCTAACTATGACAGTATTGTTTACAATCCGATAACATATTACCCCATCCCCAAGCCAACGACCCAGGTCGGACAGCAAGTTCTTGATAAACTGCTGGCTTATACGAACACTAAAGTAAAATCAGCAATTGAACAGCGCAAACCGCTGGTCACGACGGCAGGGCCGCGCAGTTTGATTTTCCGCGAGGCGATTACGGGCGTGGATACCAGCAAAGAAGGGCTGCAATTCTATGAGGTGATCCCTGTAGCGCTGATTGTGGCGGGCACGCAAATGGCGACGGGCCACCGGACCATGGATACCCACCTCTATTTTGAGGGTGAGCTGATAGATGCCGCGACCAACAAGCCGGTCGTCAAGGTAGTGCGCTAGGGCGAAGGTAAAGACCTGAGTAATTCCAGTACGCCAATGGCGTTTGAGACGTTGAAACAGGTTGTGGATGATATGGCGACGGATACCTCTATGTTTGACACTAACAAAAAATAATTCTGCGGCGCCATCGCAAGATGGCGCAAACCCCGGCAGATTAGCGGCCGCCATCAGCCAGACAACGACGGGCGGCGCGTTCTCGTTAATATTGCGTAGCCTATCCCGCCAGCGATCAACCCCCAGAATGCCGATCCGATGCCCATCAGCGTTAGCCCGCTGGCGGTGACGAGAAATGCGATAACTGCCGCGTCACGCTCACTTTCGTGAGTAAGCGCCTGATACAGACTACCGCTAATCGTACTTAACAGTGCCAGACCAGCCAGCATTTGCACCCAGCTAACCGGTAGGGCGACCATCAGCTCGGTTATCGAACCGCCAAACCACCCGGCAAGTAAATAAAAAACGCCTGCGGCGGCGGCCGCTAACCAGCGACGCGTTGGATCGGGGTGCGCGTCCGGGCTTTGACAAATGGCGGCTGTAATGGCGGCAATGCAGATAGAATAAACGCCAAACGGCGAAAGCAGCAGCGCCAGTAATCCGGTAAAAATCATTAACGGAGAGACAGGAAGCTGATAGCCAGACGCCTTCATTGTGGCGACGCCGGGGGCGTTTTGCGATGCCATCGTCACCAGGAAGAGCGGTACCGCGACGCTCAGGCTTTGAGCGAATGAAAAGTGGGGGGGAACGAAGGTGGGCCACACCGGCGCGAAATGAATACCGCTCATCGCCATCTTACCCTGGATGAGCGCCACCGTTATTCCCATCACCATGGCAGCAATAACGGCATAGCGGGGCGCGAATACTTTAAAGAGTAGCCACGCCAATAGCATACCGCCGCACATGACAAACTCTCCGTTGAGCGTCCCGAACGCCTGCAGGCCGAAGCGTAGCAGTATTCCCGCCAGCATTGCGGCGGCAAGAGAATGGGGGATTATCCGCATCAAACGCGCAAACAATCCCGTGACGCCGCACAGCACAATCAGGGCATTGGCGACAATGAATATGCCCACGGCGTCTGGCAACGATAATCCCTGAAGCCCTGTCACCAACAGAGCGGCGCCAGGCGTTGACCAGGCGGTTAAAACCGGCGCACGATACCACAAGGTTAACGTTAGTGTGCTTATGCCCATGGCTATACCGAGGGCGGTCATCCAGCCGGCGATCTCTGCGGGTGTTGCGCCAGCGGCAAGCGCCGCCTGCCAGATAATGGCGGCGGAACTTGCATAGCCGACCAGAACGGCGACCAGACCAGATAATACAGTAGGTAACGGCAGTGATAACAGACGCATGATCGCCTCTTGTGCGTTATAACGGTCAGTCAATGTAGCATTGTGCGTTATAGCGTACAAGTGATACGCTATGGCCTTACAGGGGGGAAAAATGGATAACCTGACACACTATCTGGCGACCACGTTAAGAACGTTACGCCATCAGCGAGGCTGGAGTTTATCACGTCTGGCGGAGATCTCCGGCGTCTCAAAAGCCATGTTGGGGCAGATAGAGCGTAATGAATCCAGTCCGACAGTCGCAACGCTGTGGAAAATTGCGACGGGCCTGAACGTTCCATTCTCAATGTTTATTTCGCCGCCGCAGGCCGAATTTCCTCCAACCTTCGATCCCCAGCAGCAAGCGATGGTAATCACACCGCTGTTTCCGTGGGACCCTGAACTCTGTTTTGACTATTTTTCCCTATTGCTGGCGCCTGGCGCGGTCAGCGAATCAACGCCGCATAAAGCCGGCGTTATCGAACATGTGGTGGTGATTCAGGGTCGGCTGGACATGTGTACTGGTGGGGTATGGCAAACCATAGACGCCGGTAAAGGTTTGCGTTTTGCCGGCGATACGGCGCATACCTATCGCAACAGTAGTGACCAGACGGTTCATTTTCACTCGCTGATCCATTACCCACGTGATTAAGCGGGAAAACTATTTCGTTAGTTTGCGCTTCTGACTACAATAGCCGCCATTTCGCTGCTATTGGATAAGAAAGACTGTATGCGCCAGCAACCTCACTATCTCGAATTGTTAAGCCCGGCCCGTGACGCCGCAATTGCTCGCGAAGCGATTTTGCATGGCGCAGATGCCGTCTACATCGGCGGACCCGGTTTTGGCGCACGTCATAACGCCAGTAACAGTCTGCGCGATATCGCCGATCTGGTCCCGTTTGCTCACCGTTACGGCGCCAGGATTTTTGTCACGCTGAATACTATCCTGCATGATGATGAGCTGGAGCCCGCGCAGCGGTTAATCACCGATTTGTACAATACCGGGGTGGATGCGCTGATTGTGCAGGATATGGGCATTCTGGAACTGGATATCCCGCCGATTGAGCTTCACGCCAGTACACAGTGTGATATTCGCAGCGTGGAAAAAGCGAAGTTTCTTGCCGATGTCGGTTTTTCACAGATTGTACTGGCGCGCGAGCTTAATTTGAGTCAGATAGCGGCTATTCATCAGGCTACTGACGCCACGATTGAGTTCTTCATTCATGGCGCGCTGTGTGTCGCTTATTCTGGACAGTGTTATATCTCTCATGCGCAAACCGGGCGCAGCGCCAATCGGGGCGACTGTTCGCAGGCCTGTCGCTTACCGTATACGTTAAAAGACGATCAGGGGCGGGTGGTCTCTTACGAAAAACATTTGCTATCGATGAAAGATAACGATCAAACGGCTAACCTTGGCGCGTTGATCGATGCAGGCGTACGTTCCTTCAAGATTGAAGGGCGCTACAAAGACATGAGCTATGTCAAAAACATCACCGCGCATTATCGTCAGATGCTGGACGCGATTATCGAGCAACGTGGCGATCTGGCGCGTGCATCGGTTGGTCGGACCGAGCACTTTTTTGTTCCCTCCACGGAGAAAACCTTCCATCGCGGCAGCACCGACTATTTTGTTAACGCGCGTAAAGGCGATATTGGCGCATTTGATTCACCAAAATTTATTGGCTTGCCGGTAGGCGAGGTGCTGAATGTGGCGAAGGATTATCTCGACGTAGAAGCGACGGAGCCGTTGGCGAATGGCGATGGTCTGAACGTGTTGATTAAGCGTGAAGTGGTGGGTTTTCGCGCCAATACGGTGGAGAAAACCGGTCATAACCGCTACCGCGTTTGGCCAAATGATATGCCTGCCGACCTGCATAAAGTCCGTCCGCATCATCCGTTGAATCGTAATCTGGACCATAACTGGCAGCAAGCGCTGACAAAAACCTCCAGTGAGCGCCGTGTGGCGGTTGATATCATGCTGGGCGGCTGGCAGGAACAGCTTATTCTGACACTGACCAGTGAAGACGGTGTCTGCATCACGCATACGCTTGACGGGGTATTTGAGGAAGCCAACAACTCTGAAAAAGCGTTGAATAACCTAACAGCCGGACTGGCGAAGCTGGGACAAACGCTTTACTACGCGCGTGATATGCAGGTGACATTACCGGCGGCGTTGTTCGTGCCAAATAGCCTGCTCAATCAGTTCCGTCGGGAGGCGATTGATATGCTTGACGCGGCGCGGCTGGCCCATTATCAACGAGGTCGTCGGAAACCCGTGGCGCAGCCTGCGCCCGTCTATCCGCAAACGCATCTCAGCTTTCTCGCTAATGTCTACAACCACAAAGCGCGGGAATTTTATCACCGTTACGGCGTACAATTGATTGATGCGGCCTATGAGGCGCATCAGGAGAAGGGCGAGGTACCGGTCATGATCACCAAACACTGCCTGCGTTTTGCGTTCAACCTTTGTCCAAAGCAGGCGAAAGGAAATATTAAGAGCTGGAAAGCCACGCCGATGCAGTTGGTGCATGGTGATGAGGTACTGACGCTAAAATTCGACTGCCGCCCTTGCGAAATGCATGTCATTGGCAAAATTAAAAACCACATCTTAAAAATGCCCCAGCCCGGCAGCGTTGTCGCTTCAGTGAGCCCTGAAGCGCTGATGAAAACGCTGCTGAAGCGCAGGGGCGTTTAATTAACGAAAATAGCTCTCTGGTTTGCGCGATTTCTGCCAGTTGTGGTGCTCGCGCAAGCCTTCCGCGGATTCTTCCGCTGCCGCCCGTAATTCATCGCTGTCGGCTTCGTGTCTAAGCTGGTGCCCTCCCGTCGCAAACCATACGAATGCGTGGTCTTGCTGTTTCGCCAGTAACTGGCCTGAAAATAGCGCACAGGTCAGTAAAACTACTGATAACGTTTTTGTAAGCATCATGCCACCTTCCAGTTACGTCGTGAGGCTATGATGCCAATAATTTCTTTGAGTTATTATTCAACACTTCAAATTAGCGAAAACGGTTTGTCAATAAGTGCGATAAGTTGTATGAGAAAATATATTTATACTCAGTATGTCAATTATAAAAATAACGAGCCAATTCGTTCCATAGTAAATCCATTATTCCCTGGAAGCATATTTTTAAAGGTATTGTATTAGATGGTTTTGGTATTGCCAGGGGATTGTAAATCCATACTATTTATGGTGTGGTCAACTCTGGTAATGAGCCTCATTTTTTGTTGTTTCAACGAGTGAAGATAAATCTTCAGAAAAAAGGCTGTTATGAATTTGTAGCGCTACATATTCAGTAAGCTCGTTTAAACATAGCAGGCCATGAGAGGAACTTTCTTCCAGCATATTCATTAGTATCTCATTCTTAAACAAACATGAATAAATAATTTGAGTAACTGAGCTTTGTGCATAATTTGGTTCAAACGCTGCATTCTTTAAGTTAGTATTCTCAATAACCTTTGCGGCTATTTTGTTTTTGATAGCATCGTCAATAGCTGTTACACCTGCTTGTGCGATGCCCAGATTAATCCTGGAGGAGATGGCGGCTTTTCTTTCCTGTTCCTTCCAGTCACATAAATTCCCCTTTTCTGCCATGGCGATAAGCGTCTCTTCTATATTTTTTAGGTCAACGGAAAATGTTATACCGCCGGATAGCGAGAGTTGTAACCGCTCAGGGAACAAGCAACATAGCGGTTCACAAACATAAGTGCTAGCTTTTATATTAATATCAGAATATCTTTTCAGGTGGGCAGACTGAGTATCAACACAGAGCACTGTTCTATTCATTATCTCATAATAGTAGTGATCCTGACGTATCATAATACATAACGGAATATCTTCGCCATCTTTAATACAGAGATTTGTATACTGACACTCAGCATCTTTATAGTGCTGAAAATGGAAATTTCCTCTGCATGATGGTGATGATAATTCATATAACGCGCAAAATAAATCAAATAAACGTTGCGCGTCAGGCGGAGAGGCAACATCACATAATTCCTTTATATATTGATCGGCAGTGGATCTTTGCGTGTCACAAAAAAAATCTTTAATCTTTTCCCATAGTGACGTAAAGAAGGAGCGTTGAGAGATAGCACTTTGAGAAAACATCTCACTCTTTAAAAATCCTCTCCCGATAGTAATTGGCATAATGTAGACCACAAGTGATTATATGATACTTCATTACTGGAATAGGTGGTATTCGAAATATTATCCCATGTTGCCCATCGGTTTGCCTATCGGTGAAACACCTGATTTTTGCTTTGTCCTGAACCGTCAACATTATTGTTAAAATCGACCCGTGGCTTTAGTCAGTCCACGCCTCCTGGCCATGAAGTATGTCAGGTAAAACGAATGAAAGTAAAATGGTTTTCTTAATTCTCACATCATCATATACCATGAGTAATGTTTAATTACACGCTATATTATTTTTAGAGAAAGTAAATTGTTGCTCAACCGTGTACAAATTGTCTTATAAGAAGTTAAACTGAAAGTATTATTAGGCTAACAACAATGAGATATTTAGCGGCAGGGCAGGAGGCCTATGCTGATAGTACTTATGATATAAATGCCTTTACTCTTTAGTTTTTGTCTTAATTATATTTGTTGTAACGATTAGCTGACGGGTTTATTTCCAGTTAGGTGATAAAATTATAAAAACCTGCGAGGAGGCTCAAAATGAAGAAATCAGATGGTGAAATTCACGAAAAGACAGCATCCTGGGGCATTTTGCAGTCAGAATGGCTAAGAAAATGTGGACGGCTATTATTGCTGTTACTTTACCGTTTCGTTATCGGATGGGCTTTTTTCCAGTTACTTGCCATGATCGTGGCAGGGATATTTTTGTTAGGCGTCTTATTATTTCATCCCATAATATTTGTACAGACTATCGCAATTACTGAGAAGTTAAATCATGCTTCGCTTGATTTATGGCATATCCTTAAGTTATGCCTGTGGCATTACGGTATCATCGCAGGGTTTATTTTTATGGCGGAGTGTACGTTAAGTAAAAGTATACGGCAGGTTCAGCGCTTGTCCAAAAAATTTGGGGCACAGGATTTTTCTTCACGCCCGTGATCCGCCGCTGCAACCTGCGGTCTTACTGAATAATGGCTATGACCAGCAGACCGAATTATCTCGGTTCGAGGGGGATTCTATGTGTTTGCACAACTGCAGTGAATCGTAATTTCAGTGCATTATCGCCGACAATCGACGTGTTCCTCACTAATTGCCTTCCTGACTATATAGTGGTCTTATCTTTGGCGAAACAATGTTATTTAGTTATGGAAGGCGACAACAACTGTACTATTGATTATCAAATATCCTTTCTGGTCAGGTAGACTCGCCTTTGTGAAAACATATCGTTATCTGTGCTCCTGGGGACTCACTCCCTTGCCGCCTTTAAGCAACTCGAATTATTTTGGGTATAGAACAGGCGGCGTAATGGCCATAATAAGCAAAATATAACCTCTCCGTTTGTAATAAGGCACAGATTACAGGGGGGGAATGATGTTTATTTTAACCATCTGTTTAAGCGCTGTCCGCTAATCTTTACCTGCTCAAATACATAATCACCCCTGTGACTCTCGCGAGGTGTAACATATGGTAAAATGCGTATCTTCTTTCCTCCTGTTCAGCCTGTTGTCCGTTCAGGCAATATCAGCTGAAAACCATATTGATCTCCACCAGCCAAAAGACTTTGTCGATATTACTACGGTCGCCCCCGACGTACAGGTAGACATGCGATACTTCACTTCCCATAACTTTATTGGTCGCCCCATTAAAGGCTATAACGCGCCTGTTTGCCTGTTAACACGACCAGCCGCGAACGCAGTAAAGCAGGTCGCCGATCGTTTACGCCCCTTCGGACTTACCTTAAAAATATATGATTGCTACCGTCCGCAAAGCGCAGTGAATGACTTTATCGCGTGGGCCAAAGATCCTTCTCAAAACCAAATGAAAAACGAATTTTATCCGCAGGTAGAGAAAAATCGTTTGTTTGAGGAAGGTTATCTTGCCGCCAGATCCGGCCACAGTCGGGGAAGTACGCTTGATCTAACGATTGTTCCACTTGACAGTAAAATACCGATATACCATCCCGGACGACCACTGGTGAATTGTACTGCGTCCGCGGCGCAACGCTCGCCAGATAATAGTCTGGATTTTGGTACAGGCTTTGACTGTTTTAGTCCGTTATCCCATCCCGATAATGTCATGCTTACCGCTCAGCAACGCGCAAATAGGTTGTTATTACAAACATTGATGCGTGATGCGGGTTTTACGCCACTGGATACTGAATGGTGGCACTTCTCCCTTACTCATGAACCATACCCGAACACCTGGTTTGACTTTCCCGTTAAGCAGAGACCCTGAAACGGCGTTTTGTTGCGAAATCTAATCATTACGCCTGTTGGAAAGCACCATAACAGTTAGCAAATCATTGTTAATTTTAACAACTGATATACACTGCGGTTGCCACCTGCAAGCAGCGCTCAATGAGAACGAATAATGAAAAAATATCAACGTCTGGCGGAGCAAATTAGAGAACAAATCGCCTCTGGCGTTTGGCAACCCGGCGATCGATTACCCTCGCTGAGGGAGCAGGTCGCCAGTAGCGGCATGAGTTTTATGACTGTCGGTCATGCGTACCAGTTGCTGGAAAGTCAGGGACGGATTATCGCCCGTCCGCAATCTGGTTATTATGTCGCGCCGCATCCGGTTTGTCGGTCAGTCGCGACGGCAGCGCACGTTATTCGGGATGAAGCCGTAGATATCAATACCTATATTTTTGAGATGCTGCAGGCGAGCCGTGATACCTCTGTGGTGCCCTTTGCCTCAGCGTTTCCCGATCCGCGTCTGTTTCCCTTGCCGCAATTGAACCGCTCTCTGGCGCAGGTCAGTAAAACCGAGACGGCAATGAGCGTCATCGAAAACTTGCCGCCAGGTAATGCAGAATTGCGCTATGCGATAGCACGCCGTTACGCGCAGCAGGGGATTACCGTTTCTCCTGACGAGATTGTCATTACCGCCGGCGCGCTGGAAGCGTTGAATCTTAGTTTACAGGCGGTGACGGCACCGGGAGACTGGGTGGTGGTGGAGAACCCCTGTTTCTACGGTGCGCTACAGGCCCTGGAGCGATTGCGCCTGAAAGCGTTGTCGATACCTACCGATGTTAAAGAAGGTATCGATCTTATGGCGCTGGAACAGGCGTTACAGGAATATCCGGTGAAAGCGTGCTGGTTAATGACCAACAGCCAGAATCCGTTAGGGTTCACGCTGAGTGCTGAGAAAAAAGCGCGGCTGGTTGCGTTACTCACGCACCATAACGTGACGCTAATTGAAGACGATGTTTATAGCGAACTCTACTTTGGCCGCGAGAAACCTCTTCCTGCCAAAGCATGGGATCGCGACGATACCGTGTTGCATTGTTCGTCTTTTTCCAAATGTCTGGTTCCCGGTTTTCGCATTGGCTGGGTTGCGGGAGGAAGCCATGCCAGACAAATTCAGCGTTTGCAGTTAATGAGCACATTATCCACCAGTTCTCCCATGCAATTGGCGTTAGTAGATTATCTCTCGACACGTCGATATGACGCGCATCTGCGCCGATTGCGAAGGCAGCTTGCCGAACGTAAACAGCAAGCCTGGCAAACCCTTTTGCGCCATCTCCCGGCGGAAGTAAAAATTCACCATAACGATAGCGGTTATTTTCTTTGGCTGGAGCTACCTGAGCAGCTTGATGCCGGCGAACTTAGCGCCAAAGCGCTTGAACACCTTATCAGTATCGCGCCAGGGAAAATGTTTTCAACGTCCGGCGCCTGGACGCGTTTCTTTCGTTTTAACACCGCATGGCATTGGGGAGAACGGGAAGAACAGGCCGTAAAACAGCTTGGAAGCCTGATTCGCGAGATGCTGAGCGCTAAAAGCCTTGTGTGAGGTGGAATGCGTGTCAGCTCACAACCTGACTAAATTTCCCGAGTGTGCCGGGTGAGCATCTGGCGCGCCGTCTATTTTTAGGAAAGCGGCGGCCCGTTCGCCGGAAATCGATTAATGACGATATGGGAAAATGCTATGCAATATCAATTACTGATTAATGGCGTGCTGGTGGACGGCGAGGGAGAAAGGCAGTCCGTTTATAACCCGGCGACAGGCGAGGTCATACTTGAGATTGCGGAAGCGTCGCCCGTGCAGGTTGACGCCGCAGTGCTGGCCGCCGATAGCGCGTTTGCCGAATGGGGGCAGACCACACCCAAAGCACGGGCGGAATGTCTGTTAAAACTGGCGGACAGCATCGAGCAAAACGCCCTTGAGTTCGCCCGGCTTGAATCGCAAAACTGCGGTAAGCCTTTGCACTGCGTAATTAATGATGAAATTCCGGCAATCGTGGATGTCTTTCGCTTTTTTGCCGGCGCGGCCCGTTGTTTGAGTGGGCTGGCGGCGGGCGAATATCTGGAAGGACATACGTCGATGATCCGCCGGGATCCGATTGGCGTGGTTGCCTCTATCGCGCCGTGGAATTATCCGCTCATGATGGCGGCCTGGAAGCTGGCGCCAGCGCTGGCGGCAGGTAACTGCGTGGTGATTAAGCCTTCTGAAATCACGCCGCTGACGGCGCTTAAACTTGCCGCGCTGGCGAAGGATATCTTTCCGCCGGGGGTGCTCAATGTCCTGTTCGGACGAGGGCAAACTGTTGGTGATGTATTGACCGGCCATGAAAAAGTACGCATGGTCTCTTTAACCGGTTCTATCGCGACCGGGGAGCATATTCTGCGCCATACTGCGCCAGCGATAAAACGTACGCATATGGAACTCGGTGGTAAAGCCCCGGTGATTGTTTTTGATGACGCCGATCTGGATGCGGTGGCGCAGGGTGTCCGGACTTTCGGTTTCTATAATGCCGGACAGGATTGTACTGCGGCGTGCCGTATATACGCGCAGCGCGGTATCTATGATGCGCTGGTCGAAAAGCTAGGGAACGCGGTGAGCAGCCTGAAAATGGGCGCGCCGGAGGATAAGTCGACAGAGCTGGGGCCGTTAAGTTCGCTGGCGCACCTGAAGCGCGTCACAGCGGCTGTAGAGGAGGCGAAGGCCCTCAGCCATATCCGTGTGATTACTGGTGGAAGTCAAACGGAAGGTAAAGGTTACTATTTCGCTCCGACGTTGCTGGCAGACGCAAAACAGGAAGATGCCATCGTGCAACGCGAGGTCTTCGGCCCGGTGGTCAGTATAACCGTCTTTGATGATGAAGATCAGGTTCTGAGGTGGGCCAACGATTCTCGCTATGGTCTGGCATCCTCCGTCTGGACTCAGGACGTCGGGCGGGCGCACCGGCTTAGCGCCAGATTGCAGTATGGCTGTACCTGGATTAATACCCATTTCATGTTGGTTAGCGAAATGCCGCATGGAGGGCAAAAACAGTCGGGATACGGCAAAGATATGTCATTGTATGGTCTGGAAGACTACACCCTTGTCCGCCACATCATGGTTAAGCATTAAGGATCATTTACTGTTCAGAAAAATCGTGAAAAAATAGGCGGGTGTCGGCGGAGAGGGGGACCTCCCCGCCAACATGCGCAGCAAGTACTCAAAGGTTGAACACCTCAAGCAAACCAGCCGAATCTCAACGAGATCAGACCCAAAAGTCCTGCAGCAGCAAAGACATTAATCAGCACGACGGTTTTACTGGAAACATTCATTTTCGCCACCTTTCATCATAACCCCTATGGGTATAGTACGGGTTGGCGAGATCCGCAATAATACGTAAACAGGATATTCTGTGAGCGGAGCCGTGCATTGAGAACGTTTTGCTGTTAAGGCTGATAAACCTTGATGTGTGTCAAATAAAAAGAGCATATTGCGCGCGTTTTTTCCTCTGGTTGGCGCGACATGGCCGATAAGTTTCCCCGTCGCATTGCTGTTTTCGCTTTTCTGACCTCAAGCCCGATACAGGTTACCGGGCATGGTTTTTCCGCCAGGTCAGGCTATCAGGGCAATTAATTGCGCTCTGTCTACGTCGGTAACGTCCTGCGGATGCCGATATCCTGCGTTCTCATTGGCCAGGGTATACAGCGCAACAAGCCAGTCATAGACATAGCGGCTGGCGGCGTGAACGGGCTGTTCGTCAAGCTTTGTTAGACGCAACATTGTCGAACGCGGCGTTGCGGCGAAAATGGCTGCGCCTTTCTGAACGCGGCTGGCCGGGCGTTGGGCCTCCTCGATATTGGCGTAGCCGAGCCAGGCGATGAAGTTACCAATGATGGCATGAAGCTGCGCGCCGCTCACCTCCTCGCGCTGCATGGTTTTCTGTAACTGCTGAGGTAAACCGAGGCGATAGCTGGCGGTAATTAAAATCTCCGCCACGGCGTTGAGCATCTGCGGTTCCAGTCCCAGACGCTGCGCATTATCCCGGCAGTGGGCCCACTGGCGCAGATGATTGATCCACATTTTGTGCGCCTGGTAGCCTGTTTCATGACCTTCTGACGCTGAAGCGTGCGTTGGTTCGTCGGCAAAGAGATCGATCGCGTCATTAAATAAACCGCTGACCTGTTCTTCTCGCGACTGTCGGGTGCGCAGCAACGCTTCGAAATTCTGTACCGGCGGTAACAGCCCGGCCAGCAGGTCGCCATGTCTGGCGGCCTGGGCCTGAAGACGCCGGATCACGGTTTCAACCGGTAGCCGCGCGTCATCACACATCGGTAACAGATCGCGCACGCGGCCTCGCAGTTGTTCGCGTAACGCCTGTAAGCGCGCCTGTCGCTGTGGTGCCGATGTCGCCTGCGATAACCACTCCACCAAACGCTGCATACTGTGTTTATCCAGCGCCTGCAACGTTCCCCAATGCACGCCAGGTTTACCCATCAACTGCTGGACGGCTTCATCCAGATTTTGCTGGGTGGCAAAACGGGCATCCTGTGGAGTAATAGCCCAGACGACGCCGGGTAACGCTGATTCATGCTGCGGCTGCGTGGCGTTAACCCACTCCAGTAAGTGACGGGCGGCAGTGGACGTTTGCGAGCGAGATGCCAGAGCATTGCAAATCACCAGAACATCGGGCTGTATCTGCTGACGGTAATGGGCCAGCATCCAGCCTAATTTCGCCCGCCATAACGGATGAGGATGACTGTCTGGCGCGACCGGAATATCCAGTAAATCAACGTTATCCAGTACGCTATTTTCAACGGTTAGCACCAGTTCGCGGGTAAGCAGCGCCAGAGAATCAAGCGAAAGGCTGACCGCATTGAGCAGTCGGCCTTCCTTAACCGGATGCACCACCACATCGCTTTGCGTATCGCTGGCGGTTAGCGCCATTTGCGTCAGGAAGTTTTCCGCCGGTAAGCCAAAATGATCGACCAGCAGGCTGAGCGGCGCCGCCAGTTCCCCGGCATGGCCGGTTTGTTGCAACATATGCGCCAGCGCCAGCCATTGCTGGGTGATCTCTGGTTGCTCTCCCCACAGTAATGCCCAGGCGTGCGCCCGTGTCGTGAGATCCAGCGCAGGCAAGAGCGAGGCAAAGTGTTGCCATGTCGCATCATCAATATGTTGTCTGGCGGACGGGAGGCAAGAGCGCCAGAAACTCGCGATGGTCGCTACCTCTTCAGCGGTAACGCCGGGGACGGGCTGCGGTTGGCGAAGCGATTGCCATTTCTCCAGGCGTGATGTGATAATGGATTTTTCGACCTGGCGACAAACGGGGGACGAGCTGGTCCAGGCAATAAAGATCTGCACCAGTTCGGCTTCACTGATCAAGCGCAGGCGCAACGGCCAGCCGCTCTCGTTTGAAAAAATGTCGCGCGTAAAGCGAATAGCCATATTCGCTGGCGCATGACCCGGATTGATGTGGCTGAAATAATCATAGTCACGGTCCGGCGTGATAATTTCCAGCTTGCCATTCTCGTTACCGCATAGCGTCGTTAACAGATGCGCTTTTGCGGATTGCGCATACCCGTACAGACCAACGCAGCCATGTGATGATGCGCAGGCGGCGTTGAGCGCTGACTCATCCGCCGCGGCAAGCGTAAGTTGCGCCAGCAGAGCGTCGGCTTCGTCATCCAGTCGCGTTGCGTAACGGCGCGTGTTGTTAACCCACTCGATAACAGCCTGAGTGGCGTTTAACGGTTTTGTCATTTCAGGTATACACTCCCGCTATCTATCCAGTAGTGGCTGCCGCTGTGGCGGCGGTCAGCCAGCGTATTCAATTTTAATGTCAGCGCATCGGCGGCGACCGGCGTCCCGTCCTGGAGCCAGGCATCACTTAATATGAACGATTCCGGGGCGCTATCTTTGCTACTGCCGCGTAATTTCAGTCGGACATTCAGTACGCCGTCGCCAGCGATGGTTTTCGCCAGTTCGGCGGAATTAATGCTCAGGCAATAGAGTGGGGTCGCAGGCCAGCGACTGTTCGCAAGTTGACGAAAGCCCAACGTCACGTTGCCGCGTAGCGGAAAATGCAGGCGTGCGTCCAGCGTTGCGCCGGGTTTATCCAAATCGATCTCGTGATACCAGATGTTTTCATCGCGAAGCGTATTAACGGTATTATCCAGTACGCCGAGATAACGCACAGTCGAATACGCGCCGATATCAGCCGCTTTAAAATTGAAACGCGGCAGGCGTAAGTCCAGCGCCAGGCTGCATAACATCGCGCCCACCGCGGCAGTGGATTTTGGATTGCCGATACGCCCTTGTTGACTGAAGGGATACCATTCATGTACCTGATACTTATCCATCCACACAATGCGATTAACCGGCACCGGTTGTAAGTGCCGGATGAGCGCCTGTACGCCAGGTAAACAGGTCGGTCTCCCCGTCACCAGCAAGATATCGCAGTGATAGTGGGAGATCGCTTCGCAGACCGCATGAAGCGGCGTTGTCAGCGTAAACTGACCGGCCAGCAGAGCCTCCTGAAGCTGGCTAAACTGGATTTGCAATGGCACATTGAATATATCAAATGTCGGCGAACCAGACGGTAAGGCATGATCGATCGCCTGCTGGATATAGTTCATCACGTTGCTCGTTGGGCGGCGGATCAGCAGATCGCCAAATGTCGCATGTAAACCGGCAAACGGATCGTTAATGTCGCTTTGCTCCCAGGCGGAAAGTACCGCGTGGCCCAGCGGCATAAATAATTGCAGCGCCGTTTGCTGGCGCAAAATGGCCTGAGTATCAATTCGTCCCGAATCGCCAAATAAGGTCGCCAGCAGGGCGGCGGCATCCGTAACGCCTGCCCGTTGCAACGCCGTTTGCAGGGAAGGGAGTACGCAGCGCTGAATGATATCCAATAGCAGATCGTCCCCGGCGACTTTAAAACCTTCGCGAAACAGGAGATGAGGCGTAATTTTTACATTGGCCCCCACGCCGTCATCTAACTGATAGTGAACGATCGCCATATCCGTCGTGCCGCCGCCGATATCAATCGATGCCACGCGCAACGCGCGTCCGGGGACGACGCCGGGTTCAGGCTGGCGATCCGGTCTGGCCAGCGCATTAAAAAAGGATTCGGTACGCCCGGCGTAATGCGAAATGGCTTCGTTATAAAGCCATACCAGTTGGCCACAACTTGCTTCGTCCCATTCCATCTGTATTTCAGGTACTGGCACCACGCTTTTTTCACGCTGCTTAGGCGTGGTGAAATCCTCATCCTGCGGATGCCAGCCCATGGCTTTCCAGACCAGCGCCAGCGCTTCAAACATTCGCTGGCGGAAAATTTCTCGCTCCTGTTTCGGCATGGCGGAAGGCAGCGTTAAAATCAGGGTACGTAGCTGGCGCGGCGAGGCGGGAAAGCCGAGCCGCAGCCGGGTGGCGACGCTGTTAATTTGCCCCAGCGCCTGAGCCAGAATTTCGCACAACATATGCGTCATCAAGGTGCTACGGCTGTATTGCGGCGAAAAAACCGGTAGCCTTTCTTCATGCGGCAGGCGGAATAACGGCTGTCCGTCGTCGTTCATCAGATTCATCAGCGGAAACGCGGTGGCAAGCGGTTCGCGCTGCGTTTTACCGTGGATCTGGCTAAAGCGCCAGTCCTGCAAGGCGGGGGTTTCATCCCACAGGTAGCGGCGCGGGCTGGAGATACCGCTGCTGCCTTCGGTGCCCACACGCTGCATAGCAAGGGCGCGAGCCTCGTCGCCCACACGCACAATAGAAGGCCAGACAAAGGCGTCGTCTCGTCCGCTTTCGACAGAAAAGTGTTGCTTGCCAAAGCGCGCTTCTGAGAATTCCACCCGGCTGGTAAATAAAGGATCGTTCAGATACTGCGGCTCGCTTAAAGAACGCACCTGAAGCTCTGCCGTCTGGCGTAAGCCGTCATTCGCATCGCCATGATCCTCGATCAAGACGCCGCAGGTATGCGTATTGCCGACATCCAGAATCAGATCGACCGGGATTGCGGGCGTGCTTAACGTATGTGTCACAAACTTTACTTCCGGCACCGTAAGCTGTTCGCCTAACAGCGTCAGTAAATTCAACCAGTGCGCCTGATACTCAAAACTACGCAGCGCTTGTTGAATGGCCTGTTCCGGACGGTTTTCCACCTGTGAGGCATACTGAAGAAACGACTCGCGCAGCCAGCCGTCAATCCATGTCTGGTCAAGAAAATCGGCAACTTCTTCATCGCGCCAGGCGAGCGCAAAACGTGTGCCATTGAGCAGATCGTTTTCGCAAGGCGCCAACGCCGCAGGCATATTTTTTGCCAGCTGACTGTCGAAGGCGAGGGTGATGCGGTGTGTGTTTCCGGCGCTATCTGGCTCGCTGAGTTTACGTACCTGAATGCGCGCCCAGTTATCCGGCCCGTCAATAAAGGTACGCGGCGGATTAAAACGCAGGAACGGCAGGGGAAGCCAGATCCCGTCGAGTACATCCAGAGAATAGTGCAGCGTCTGAGTGCTTTCCGGTTTCACGACTTCGGGTTGGCCGCCAGCACGTCCTGGCAACGTGTAGCGCCCGCTGGTCAGATCAAAATCGAGGCGCAGTAGCGGGCCGTTTGCCGTTTTGCGCACAAAACGTCCGTAGTGGGCCGACTCTTGCGGCGTTAAGCCAAAATCAAGAAACTGGACGCCACTGTTTGCAATGAGCGTGACGCTCTGTTTGTAATCACACAGATTGACCAACATAAAATCAGGCACCTATCTTTTTAAACGTCAACGGAATTGCCGCGTGGTCGCCATAACGGGCGGTACAGGTTGCGACGTCATTGACGCCTGCTTTACAGGTAATTTCCGGCATCGGATAACGTGAACCGTCGGTGCAGCGCGCATTGCCGCGACTTTTAATCATCAGCTCGCCCGTTTGATGCAGACCAGAGAAAATTTCCGCCCGACAAACCACGTTATCGCCATGTACTACGCGCGCGATGCCTTTGTTATTTTGGATCTGATAACGCAGAGAGGGCGGCTTGCCGGTAATCGGATCTTTGACATCCACGCTGACCCGCCAGCTACCGTTTAAAAAGCGCGTGGTTCCAAGCTTCATCTGCGTATTGTCCATCACCAGCGCGTCTTTGGGGATAGCGGCAATGATAACAGGCGCTTCCGGCAGCGGCGCCGCTTTGGGGGCGGACGTCACCTCAGCGCGATGCAGCGGCAAATGCGCGGTGAGTTCAGGCATTGGGGTAACATCAGTTTTCGCGGTAGCGACAGGCGCGGTGCGAACAGGAGAGGCCCCGTCAACGGATGAAGATGGCCAGAAAAAAGGCGTGGCGACGGCGGCGATAACCACGGCAGCGACAGGTAAGCTCCACAGCGGTAGACGGCGAGCTCTTTTCGCCTCAGCAACCGGGATAGGTGCGGCAGGCTTCGGCTCGCTAACGATAACGGGCGGCGCAGCAGGTTCCTCCGGCATTTTCGGCGGCTCAATGACAGACGTTAACAAAGGTTCATCCGCCTGACTAAACGCCGCCTCTACCAGCGGCTTTTCTTCGGGCTGCGGCTCCGGCTCGACCAGAGGGATGTCGGAGATCGCCTCGGTTACCCGCAGGCAGTCCAGCACATCATCGCGTGTATTTTCGTTGAGATTAACGAATCCCCAGAAGGTGATAACCGGTTTGCCGTTAACCAGGAAAACATGATTTTCGCCGGGAAATTGCGTCGCCTTCTCAAGTAGCGAACCAAATAGCTGGAGCGCTGTTTTACCGGATTGCAGACTTTTGCGACTGAGTGCAGCCGCGCTTTCAAAAGTGCTGGCTAAATAACGTAAAGCCCGAGAACGTGTCTCTTCGTCAGCCGCTTTCCACGCTATCGCCTGACCTTCAATCGGCGAATACCAGTCAACCCGATCGCCATTATCGTTAAGTTGCGGAATCGCCAGACAGTCAACCATCGTCTGCTGTTTACGCAGACGAAGCGTTTCGCGAATTTGCAATGCTGATTCAAATACGGCCTGACCGCCGCCGCCCACGGCCTGATAATCATCCAGATTGCCGCTGCGCAAGAGAGATTTTGCCACGTTGTTATCCCTTAGACTTCTTCACGCGTCTACTTTACGGGGTCTATACGCAAGCAAACGGCGGAAGAAAGGCAAAAAGGCGCGAATTCTCGGTCTATTAAGCCCCGTGTTTTCACTTGACGTAAGTTAAATCAGAGTGGCGGCGGCGAATGACCGCATCGGGCGACAATAACGCGTATAATAGGCGAATCATGCTATTACAGAATAAAGAGTAGGAGAGCTTATGTCGCACCTGGAGGAAGTGAGCGCCCGCGTGGATGCCGCCATCGCGGAGAGCGTAATTGCCCATATGAATGAATTGCTGATTGCCTTGAGCGATGACGCTGAATTACGTCACGAAGATCGTTATGTGCAGCAGCAGCGTTTACGCACGGCTATCGCGCATCACGGCAGGCAATATCAAGAAGATCGGGACGCGCGCCGCGAACAGCTCACCAAAGGCGGCACGATCCTGTAACCCATTAAAACTGGCGCTTCGCAATCAGCCATGCGCCAATGACCAGCAACAGCGCGCCAAACGCCGGCCCGACCATTGCGCGTAACGTGACGCCGTGGCTACGCGCAATATCCAGCGCCAGTCCGCCGATTAACTGACTGGCGACCAGTACCGCGATAGTCGTCGCGGCGCCAACGTTCTGATACCCGCTAATGCTGGCAAATACAAAAAATGACCCCAGCAAACCGGGGATCAATGTCCACCAGCGCACGCTGGCGACCAGCTCGCCGAAGCCCGTAGCGCCTTGCTTAAACCACAATATCGTCACAAATAAAACGATCCCTACCAGCGAGTTCAACAGCATAGCGATCAGAATCGTCGATGATGTCTGCGTAATACGCACCATAATACTGTTTTGTACCACCAGCCCGACGCCGGCGGCGATCAAAAAGATAAGCGTCAGCGACTGGTTCATCAGCAGGCGTCCGGCGCGGCGTGTTCATCAAGCTGGAGCTGCATAAACGTAAGATCTAACCAACGGCCAAATTTTACGCCGACCTGCGGCATTTGCGCGGTGACGGTAAATCCCAGCGAATGATGCAGGCGTATCGAGGCGGCATTCTGTGACTCAATACCGGCCACCATCACATGCTTGCCGCAGCGTCGGGCTTCGTCGATCAGTCTGCTGAGCAGTTTTCGCCCCAGTCCTTTCCCCTGGTGCGCCGGATGAACATAAACCGAGTGCTCGACGGTATAGCGAAAACCGTCGAAACTGCGCCAATCGCCAAATGATGCATAGCCAGTCACCACGCCATTTTCTTCGCTTACCAGCACCGGATAGCCCAGTAATTGACGGGCCTCATACCAGGCAAGGCGATTATCCGTATCGACCGTCCGATCGTTCCAGATGGCCGCAGTATGTAATACCGCACGGTTATAGATTTCGGTAATCGCGGCGCAGTCTGCTTTATCGGCAAAGCGAATCGTCATAGGGAACCCCAGGGAATGTTTACGATAGTGTTAGAAATACTATTGAAGGCGGCATAAATCAACGAATTAGCGCAAGAATTCATATTTAGCGAGAGGGGAAAGAAAGTCGTTCATAAAAGCGCACAGCCTGATATCTGAGAGTGTTTAACTCCCTCAGAAAGCTAATGTTCGACTATTATTGATGGATTATGCCAGGCATGAGGAGAATAGAATGAAGCAACAGACCAACCGAAATCGTCGTTGGGTTTTGGCCTCGCGTCCCCACGGCGCGCCGCAGATGGATAACTTCCGCCTCGAAGAAGATGACGTCGCGACGCCCGGTGAAGGGCAGGTGCTATTGCGTACCGTTTTTTTATCACTCGACCCTTATATGCGTGGCCGCATGAGCGATGAACCCTCTTATGCGCCGCCAGTTGAACCTGGCTGCGTTATGGTTGGCGGTACGGTCAGTCGCGTTGTCGCGTCGAATCATCCTGATTACCGACCAGACGAATGGGTGTTGAGTTACAATGGTTGGCAGGATTATGACATTTCAGATGGCGAAGGGTTGGTAAAGCTGGGTGATAATCCGCAACATCCTTCCTGGTCGTTGGGAGTTTTAGGGATGCCGGGGTTTACCGCCTATATGGGGTTACTGGATATCGGCCAGCCGAAAGAGGGCGAAACGCTGGTTGTCGCCGCCGCCACCGGCCCCGTAGGCGCAACGGTTGGGCAAATTGGCAAGCTGAAGGGCTGCCGGGTCGTGGGTATTGCCGGCGGCGCGGAAAAATGCCGTCATGCGACAGACGTTTTGGGATTTGATCTGTGCCTTGATCATCACGCTGATAATTTCCCACAACAGCTTGCGCAGGCCTGCCCGCAGGGTATCGATATCTATTATGAGAATGTCGGTGGTAAAGTCTTTGACGCCGTCTTACCGCTACTGAATACGTCGGCGCGGATTCCGCTCTGCGGTCTGGTCAGCGGCTACAATGCGACAACGTTGCCGGACGGTCCAGACAGACTGCCACTGCTGATGGCGACATTACTTAAAAAGCGTATTCGCCTGCAAGGTTTTATCATCAACCAGGACTATGGTCACCGGATACATGAGTTTCAGCAAGAAATGGGGCGTTGGATCAAAGAAGGGAAAATACATTACCGGGAGCAGATTACTGATGGGCTGGAAAATGCGCCAGAAGCGTTTATAGGGCTGCTGGCGGGGAAGAACTTTGGCAAAGTCGTGATACGTTTAGCGGACGATGCGTAAAGAAAAAATGGCGGCATTATGTCGCCATAAAAATGTGCAAATTTTAAAATTGCGGCTTTACTTATATTCATCATTCAGATCGCGGTGGGGCAGCTTATCTCCCTCAGCGGCCTGAACCGGTCAAAAATCTCGATACATGAAGGAATGACGGAGATAAAACGGTTGCCATAAAGAAACCTGTATTGTTGTAAAAGATGAGAATATCACGCAAGTAAATTATCACTTTTATTTATTTGGCCGTTCAGGTCTGGATTATCTTTTTTACAATTAAGTTCCGAAACTTCTTCGGGACTCGATTGCGATGTTGTTCTGCCAAGAGGTGAAGGAAGGAAAATGCCGGGTACGGAAAAAACACAACATATAAGCCTGACCACACAGGTTGAAAATCGGTTAAAGCATCAATTGTCTATTGGCGCATTAAAACCAGGCGCAAGGCTTATCACTAAAAATATCGCTCAAGAGTTAGGCGTCAGTATTACGCCGGTGCGTGAGGCCCTGTTAAGGCTGGTCTCTTCCAGTGCTTTGGCGGTGGCGCCAGCACAGGCGTTTATGGTGCCGGAGATCTCGCTGGAAAGTTTGCTGGAAATTAATACGATTCGTACTGCCCTGGAGGAGATGGCGGTGGTCGCCGCTGCGGGTAAGATTACCCCGGATCGCGAGCAGACGCTGAATGCGCTATTAGATGAATTTCAACAGGCGCTGGAAAGTGGCGTTATGGAGAAAATTCTTTTGGCCAACCGCGCATTCCGCTTTGAGATCTACCACTACGCGGATATGCCAACGCTGTATGCCATGATCGAGCAATTATGGGTACGCCTGGGGCCAAGTCTGCATTTTTTATATGATAATTTTAAACTTGATGATTATCAAAACGGCGTTAATCTGTACAGAAAATTGCTTAATGCGTTAGTGACTGGTGATAAAGAAGCCAGTCGCCACTGCCTACAGAACGTTTTGCAACAAAACGTAGCGACGATTAAAAATCAGTACTTCATGTAACTTTCATGAAACTATGACTAATCAATAGCGGGGATGCCCCGCTATTGCCGGATATTTATTCAAATTGCCATGCCAGATTAATCCCCACGCCATAGTTACGCCCTGGCGCTGGCTCATAATATCGGCCATTAGATTCATTAACGATCACCGAACCGATATATTCTTCATCAAATAGATTATCTACCCGCCCAAAAATATCGACGGTAAGCTGACTGTAATTAAATTTATACCCTGTATTTAGTCCAACAACGGTATACGAAGGCGCTTTGGCGGTATTTTCATCATTGGCCATGATATCGCCCATATACCGAACGTCTGTTCCGGCGTACCACCCCTCATCCGGGATAAAACCTAATGAGGCGAATCCCATATTACGGGCGATGCCGGGCATCCGGTTTCCATCACAGTTTTGCCCCTGACAAACGTTACTGCGATAGGTCGCATCCAGCCAGGTCCATGATGCTTTCACCCGCCAGTCGCCGGCGAAGCGCTGGTCCAACGCGAGCTCTGCGCCCTGGCGGCGCGTTTTGCCCGCGTTTTTGTAGGTAGTGCGTCCTCCCATACTACTGGCGACGACAATTTCATCATCGGTATCGGTTTGAAATAACGCGGCGGTCAACAAGCCATTGCCAATCCGCGTTTTACTGCCGACTTCCACCGTATCATTGGTCGACGGTTTGAGGTCAAAGTTGAACCCGCTTTGGCCGTCAGCGCGATAAGAAAGTTCATTGATAGTGGGAGTTTCAAATCCGCGACCGGCAGCAAGATAGAGATTCCAGGCGTCAGTTAACGCATATTTTAGCGATCCGGCGGGTAGCCAGTGGTGATAGCTGGCGTCGCCGCTGTCATCGCCATTGCCGGGCGCGATATAGTGATCGTTAGAATCGAACCACACGGAACTGTAGCGCACGCCAGCATCCAGCGAGAGTTTTTGCGTAAGCTGCCACTGGGTTTGCAGATAAGGATCGACATTCCACATCAGGTTACGCTCATCCCGCCGTAAATCGCCTTTATGCCCGAACTCAGGGGTGCCGTTGTTGAGACGGAAATTATTGTAACCCTTGCGGTTTTCGCTCATGTTTTCATAGTTTAACCCGCCAGTGAAGGTGACCGGCACACCTAATTCTCCCCGGTGAGTCCAGCGGGAATCAATTCCCTGATAGTGGCGTTGCAGTGTAATTACGCCGCCAGCCTGGGCTGGTTTTAGCTGTGCCACCAGGGGAATAGACTGGTATTGCGTGGTTTCCCGCTCTCCGGCGTAGGCCATCACGCTGATATCATCCTGCGCGCTGAGCTGACGTTCATAACGCAATCCTGCCTGAGTTTGTTTGATGGTTTTACGCGTATTGTACTGTTCAGCGCGCGGCGCCTGCTGCGGATCGGCTTTCCATTCAGATTCGGTAAGTCCGCCGGGATCGTCCGCCTTAATGTCCACACTATTAAAAATCAGCGAAAGTTTACTGACATCGTCAAGGCGCACGCCCAGTTTGGCATTAGCCAGATTTTTTCGCGCGCCGCTGTGATCGCGGTAGCCGTGGGTGGTGAAACGGGTAGTCGATACCGTGTAATCCACGTCGCCAGGCTGTGTGCCGTCCCCCATCGCGCCCGTGGCTTTTAACCCATAGCGCCAGCTTCCATAACTGCCGTAGTAGCTGCTGGCCTCAAGGGTGGGCGGCTGTCTCCCGGTTTCGGTGGTGACATTTATCACGCCGCCGGAAGCATTGCCGTATAGCGCTGAGAAGGGGCCGCGTAACACTTCAACGTTTTGTATGCTGTTAATATCAATATTTGAAATCTGGCCTTGTCCATCCGGCATGGTGGCGGGAATGCCATCAACATACAGACGAATGCCGCGCACGCCAAAGGCGGAACGCGAGCCAAATCCACGGATAGAGATTTGCAGATCCTGCGCGTAGTTCTGCCGGTTCTGCACCTGCAATCCCGGGACGCTGGTTAAAGACTCAGATAAATTAACGCGCGGCGTCGCCAGACGCATGTCTTCTCCCTCAATGACGCTAACGGCGGCAGGTGTATCCAGCTCGGATACGGTTTGCGGCGTTGCGGTGACTATCATGGTTTGTTCATTGGGCGCGCTGGCGGCCTGAAGGACCGGGGAGAAGGTCAGAGGCAATAAGAGGGCGGGATAAAGTCGCTGTCTAACGGAAATAATTTTCATGAAAATGCCGGATAAATGTAAGCGTATCAACGGAAAACGTGACATTAAGGGTAGTCAATATGTAAAGTTTTGAAATTTTAATCGCACATTAAGTTAAGAAAATGTGCGGTATTTAAGAGCCATGACATTCGCAGGCGAGGAAAAGCTCCACTTTCTGATAAATAATGATTATTATTCTCAACTTATAATAAGTGCGGAACGAAGATCCCGCGCAGCGAAGTAGTGTGAAGCAGCTATACACGTTTTTATCAAAAGGAGTCGTCATGCACTTACGTCATCTTTTTTCGCCGCGCTTGCGTGGTTCTTTATTGTTAGGTTCGCTCCTCGTCGCATCCTCATTTAGCACGCTGGCGGCGGAAGACATGCTGCGTAAAGCGGTAGGCAAAGGCGCTTATGAGATGGCCTGGAGTCAGCAAGAAAACGCGCTCTGGCTGGCTACATCGCAAAGCCGTAAACTGGATAAAGGCGGCGTAGTTTATCGTCTCGACCCGGTGACGCTGGAAATCACGCAAGCGATTCATAACGATCTCAAGCCGTTCGGCGCCACCATCAATGCCGCGACCCAAACGCTGTGGTTTGGCAATACCATTAACAGCGCAGTTACCGCGATTGATGCCAAAACGGGTGATGTAAAAGGTCGTCTGGTACTTGATGCGCGCAAACGTACTGAAGAGGTTCGTCCGTTACAGCCCCGTGAGCTGGTTGCCGATGCGGCGACCAACACGATCTACATTAGCGGTGTTGGTAAAGAGAGTGCTATTTGGGTAGTGGATGGCGAAACCATCAAACTGAAAACGACGATCGAAAATACCGGCAAAATGAGTACGGGTCTGGCGCTCGACAGTAAAGCACAACGCCTGTACACCACCAATGCGGATGGCGAATTTATCACCATCGATACCGCCAGCAATAAAATTCTCAGTCGTAAGAAGTTGCTGGATGACGGTAAAGAACACTTCTTTATTAATCTGAGTCTCGATACCGCAGGTCATCGCGCGTTTATCACCGACTCGAAGGCAACTGAGGTTCTGGTTGTCGATACCCGTAATGGCAATATTCTTGCCAAAATCGCGGCGCCTGCCTCTTTGGCCGTCCTGTATAATCCGACACGTAACGAGGCGTATGTGACGCACCGTCAGGCAGGGCAGGTCAGCGTGATCGATGCGAAGACCTATAACGTTGTTAAAACGTTCGATACGCCGACGTACCCGAATAGCCTGGCGCTATCGGCAGACGGTAAAACGCTCTACGTCAGCGTGAAGCAGAAATCGACACGTGAACAAGAAGCGACGCAGCCGGATGATGTTATTCGCATTGCTCTGTAAATAGGGTATGGAGGGGGAAACCCCTCCAGTCATCTCTTTAAACGCACCGATACGCCTCGTTAAACCCCGCCGATAGCCTGATGATTCTGTGAGAATTACACTACCTTTTTGCAGTCGTTAACTCATTATATTCACGAGGAAAATATGAAAAAGTTATTTATATGCTCAGGTTTGGGCATGATGTTTTTTATGCTTGCGGGTTGTACAACCAACTATGTGATGACGACGAAGAATGGGCAAACGATCGTAACTCAGGGTAAGCCGCAGTTAGATAAAGAGACGGGAATGACCAGTTATACCGATCAGGAAGGCAACCAGCGGGAAATTAACAGCAATGATGTGGCGCAGTTGATTAAGGCTGACTAAGCATTGGGCGCGATGCGGTGTTGGCGGCAACGCGCATTAAACCCGGCAGGCCTGAGGCTGCCGGGGAAGGGTAATGTTATGTCGCTGCTTCTTCTTTCAATACGACACTCTCTGTCGAATCCGCCGTCACTGGCGCAGTGCGATGGATCTCCGCCACGCGACGTCGCACGCCAAACCAGCCGGCGACCAGCAGAATAGCGATCAGCGGCAACGAGGCGATAGTGTAAGTTCCATTCGGGTAGTCAAACGCCATGAGTACCAGCACGCTTAATAAAAACAGCAGCGTTAACCAGGAGGTGAAAGGCGCGCCGGGCAGTTTAAAACTGACGTCTGCGGCTTTGCCTTCTTTTATCGCCTGGCGTAAACGCATCTGGCACACCATGATAAACGCCCACGACGCGATAATGCCGAGCGAGGCAAAATTAAGAACGATCTCAAACACGCGGGAGGGGACCAGATAATTAAGGAACACGCCGACCACGTAAACCACCAGAGTCGCCAGAATACCCGCATAGGGCACATGCTGACGGCTCATTTTCGCCATGAATTTCGGCGCGGACCCCCCCATCGACATTGAACGTAAAATTCTCCCCGTACAGTAAAGCCCGGAGTTCAGGCTGGAAAGCGCGGCGGTTAACACCACGATATTCATAATACTGCCGATATAAGGCACGCCAAGTTTAGAAAAGAAGGTGACAAACGGACTTTGCCCCGCCTGGTAGGCGTTCCACGGCAGCAGCAAAACCAGCAATACGACCGATCCTACATAGAAAAGACCAATACGCCAGATCACGCTATTGATGGCTTTTGGCACCATCGTCTGTGGATCTTTGCACTCCCCAGCGGCGGTACCGACCAATTCAATCGAAGCAAAAGCGAACACCACGCCCTGAATCAGTACCAGCGCGGGCAACAGGCCGTGCGGGAAAAAGCCGCCATTATCTGTAATCAGGTGAAAACCGGTGGCATTACCCTCAAGCGGTTGACCGGTACCGAGAAAAATCGTGCCTACCACCAGGAAGATAACAATGGCGAGTACTTTTATCAGCGCGAACCAGAACTCCATTTCGGCAAACCATTTTACGCCGATCATGTTCATGGTACCGACAATGGTTAACGCGCCGAGCGCAAACACCCATTGCGGAACGTCGCCAAATGCGCCCCAGTAGTGCATGTATAACGCCACTGCGGTGATATCGACGATCCCGGTCATCGCCCAGTTAATAAAGTACATCCAGCCTGCTACGTAGGCCGCTTTTTCACCCAAAAATTCACGGGCGTAGGAGACGAAGCTCCCGCTGGAAGGGCGATGCAATACCAGTTCGCCCAGCGCGCGTAAAATGAAAAAAGAAAAAATGCCGCATATCAGATAGACCAGCGCCAGTGCCGGTCCGGCCATTTGCAATCGGGCGCCTGCACCTAAAAATAAACCGGTGCCAATCGCGCCGCCGATAGCAATCATCTGAACCTGACGATTCCCCATCGCTTTGTGATACCCCTCTTCATGGGCGTTCAGCCAGCGTCGTTTCGCCGCATGTTGTTCTGCGGCGTGCGTAGTCTGTGTTTTCATTACGTTACCTGTTATAGCCTGTCCTGACAGAAAAATTCCTTATGCCGCGACGGGCGCTCACCAATCGATTGCCTGCAATGGCGAATGCCGCTTTTCCCTGATTCTGTGACAGGGATAAAACCGCCGGCGGAGCATCCTACCTGCAATTGTTAAATGACGCAAAACATACGGAAAGAACAAAATGAGGATGTCGTGTTTATTTGTGCGGTCAGATGTGGTGCGGTGTGGTCACGATTCAGCCAGATAAGCTTTCAGCACAAATCCGCAGTGATTGCGTTGCGCAATAATTAATCAGAGTTAATCCCTGCAGGGATTTATGGTCATAGATATGACCTCGAACGATAAACCACCTGACGATATTGAAGCAGCATAAGATCAGGCCGTTGCGCCTGTTATTCTCATTTTCTCCTGAAAATGTATGCCTTTGAGCAATTTTGTTGATTGACATATCGTCATAATGAGAGAGGAGTAGGACATATAAAGCTATTGAGCAAAATTTGAAGGAGCAGGATATGCCATATACATCAGTTTCTACCTATGCCAGAGCTTTATCAGGAAATAAGCTACCTCATGTTGCTGCAGGAGATTATGAAAATAAATTATCAACAAAAATCATGAAAGGCATCTTGTATGTGCTTACCGCAGGACTGGCCTACGGATTTACGCGAGTAATTGAACATTATTGCAATGTTACGCCTAAAGTTGATGAGTTCTGTGCCAATGCAGGGAATATCCATAATCACCTTGCAGATGCTGTACGTGATGAACAATTTATTATAGATGTCGAGCTTTCTGATGGTCGGATGTTAACATTCGAACAACTCTCGCTGATGGCTGGACGTGAGCCAATCGTCAGGATATCGGATGGCGAACATAGCGTTGAGGTTAAGGGGTCCTTTGAAGATATCTGTATGAGACTGGAAGAGGGCTTTTTTGAAGCGCCAGCATACTATGGTTATGATATTGATGAAAAATATAAAACCGTCAGAGAGCGAATAGCAGCATATAATGCCTTACCTCAGGCATTAGGCGCCATTCCGAGTTTAAAATATTATACCGATCGGGCCAACGACATGCCGGAGGCGAAAGCGCAACGGGCGGCCGACATAAAAGATCGTTACCATAACTATTTAGACAAGTATTAAAAAGCGTTTATGTTTAGCCAGTTTTGTTAGAAATCAGACTCGCTGAGCTGGCGTTAAAAATTTTAACACGCCGCTATTTTGGCGGCGTGTCGCAAAGAGATTCTCAGAACCCGATTTCCGTTTATACGCCAAAATTCTACGTACCCCGGCGGCTGTAGCCGGCCTGTCTTATTTTTTCAAAAGTATCCAACGCTATTCCACGGATAGGGTATCCTGTTGCGCAGCGATATCCACCTCAGCCTGTGTGCCGAACGCAAGCATTAATGTTAATGGAAGCCTCAGATGACCTCTTTTTTACATGCTTATTTTACGCGATTAAATTGTCAGCCGTTGGGGGGTCCTACGGTTGAAGCGCTCAGAACGCTTCACTTAGCGCACAACTGCGCGATTCCTTTTGAAAATCTGGATGTGCTACTGCCTCGTGAAATACAGCTTGATGAGACGGCACTAGAGGAGAAACTGCTTTATGCCCGACGCGGTGGATACTGTTTTGAACTGAATGGCCTGTTTGAACGCGCGTTACGCGACATCGGTTTTAACGTCCGAAGCTTATTGGGGCGGGTCATTCTGTCTCATCCCGCCAGTTTACCGCCGCGCACGCACCGTTTGCTGCTGGTTGATGTTGAGGATGAGCAGTGGATCGCGGACGTGGGGTTTGGCGGCCAAACGCTAACCGCACCGCTTCGTCTGCAGGCTGAAATTGCCCAGCAAACGCCGCATGGCGAATACCGCCTGATACAGGAGGGGAGCACATGGATTTTACAATTCCGCCACCATGAGCACTGGCAGTCGATGTACTGTTTTGATCTGGGGGTGCAGCAGCAGAGCGATCATGTAATGGGCAATTTCTGGTCGGCTCACTGGCCGCAATCCCATTTTCGTCATCATTTGTTGATGTGCCGCCATTTGCCTGATGGCGGCAAGCTGACATTAACGAATTTCCACTTCACGCGTTACCACCAGGGACATGCCGTTGAACAGGTCAATATACCGGATGTACCGTCGTTGTATCAGTTACTTCAGCAGCAGTTTGGTCTCGGCGTAAATGATGTAAAGCACGGTTTTACCGAGGCGGAGCTGGCCGCGGTAATGGCTGCATTTGATACCCATCCGGAGGCGGGAAAATAATTTTTTGCCGCGAGGATTTGCGGGCCTGACAAAGATTAAAAAGTAATGGCCCATTCGGCATGAAACAGAATGACCGCCTGGCCGGAGATGGTGACGTTTTCCGGCTGGTTATCGCGAATGGTGACGGTAACATCAACAGTACCCTCTTTGCCTAAAGCGCGCCCCTGATGGCCTTGAATCTGTAGCGTTTTACCGTCATGCGCCATCAGGCCATGATGGACGAGCCATGCCCCCATCGGGCCATTGGCGTTTCCCGTTACCGGATCTTCCACAATTCCTATCGCCGGGGAAAACATTCGCCCATCGGTTTCGTTTTTTCCCGGACGAATCTGGAAAGGAAAAAAGCCGTTACAGCCAATTTGCTGGCTGATTGCCGTCAGGGCTGCCAGATTCGGCGAAAGGGCATCAATATCAACGTCTGGTTTGAGCAGGATCATCACTTTTGCATGTCCTGTTGAAGCCACCTGAATTGGCGCTCCCGGCACGATATCATCTTCAGTCAGGTTCAGTGCGGTGATGATGGCAGCCCGAATCTCTCCGACTAGCGGTGGTTCAAAAGAGGGCTGACCTTGTTCCAGCGTGATGCGATAGTCGTTGTGTTCGGCATGAATTTCAACGCGATGACGGCCCGCTAACGAGGTTTGCCAGACGGTGGTGTTTCCCAACCCCAGTACCGTTGCCCGAACATAATGCGCGGCCACAGTGGCATGACCACAGATGGGGACTTCTACTGTCGGTGTAAAGTAGCGTATGCGCACATCACTCTCTTCGCTTTTTAGCAAAAAGGCGGTTTCCGAGTGACGAAGTTCACGGGCAATCAGCTGCATCTGCGCGTCGCTTAGCGTATCCGCATGTAAGACAACGCCAGCAGAGTTGCCGCGAAAGGGTTCGCTGGTGAAGGCGTCAACATGGTAAATCTGCGGTTTCATTGATGTTCTCCTTTGACTGAAGAATCATCATAGCCTGTGCGTTGCCGAATGACGACGCCCAGGCGTTTTTCTTTGCCCGGTAAGCGTACCCCCGGTCAAAGAGAATTAGCGGCGGGTACGAACAATCTGGTAGCGACGGGTGAAATACTCGAACGGCGCGCTCCAGACATGAACCAGACGGGTGAACGGGAAGAGCAGGAAAAATCCCGCGATTCCTGAACAATCTGCTTGGTGACACTGTCACTTGTAAGCGTACTGCCCGCCAGCGTCAGCAGGGCGTCAAATAGTTGATACCACGGCGCTCCTCGCTGTTTCAGACGACCGCCCAGTAGCGCCAGAATAGGGGCAATATTCTGTAATCCCTCGCGCGCTTCCGCTTCCGGCAACACGCTTAAGTACTCCAGATAGAGCGGCAGGTGATCCGGCAGTTCGCGGCAGTTGAGGTGCAGGCCCACGGTTTCATACTGGCTTAACAAATCGACCATCGCCTGGCCGCGATCGCGGGACTCCGCATGAACATGCTCGAATAACAGCAATGAAGTGGCGCGCCCGCGGTCAAACACTTCGCACCATTCTGCTTGTTTATCCAGTAACGGCGCATAAAGCAGCTCGCGAGTGAAGTTGGCCAGCATTGGCGCATCGTGTTGGATTAGGGCAAGCGCTTCATCCCGACATTCCCACAACTCGTCGTCCGGATACTCCATCAACAGGCCAATCGCTTTGAGGATTTGCATTATTCCCCCTCCGCTTTATCACGTACTTCGGTGATATTGATGGCATCAATACGGCTACTGTTGAACAGGTTGAATTTGGTATCCGAGCCGTGACAACCGTCGCCAAAAGTAAAGCCGCAGCCGTTGCGCTCCGGAAAGGCATCGCGCGCCATTTCCCGGTGGCTGGTGGGAATGACAAAACGATCTTCATAATTGGCAATCGCCAGGTAGCGATACATCTCTTCAACCTGTTGTACGCTCAGACCGACTTCGTCAATGGCGCGGGTATCCGTCACGCCTTCAACCGTCTGCGAGCGCATGTAGTGGCGCATCGCCATCATCCGCTTTAGCGCCCGAATGACCGGGCCGGTATCGCCCGCGCTGAGCATATTGGCCAGGTACTGGACCGGAATACGCAGCGTCTCCACCGCCGGCAGAATATTGCCATTGTGCGGCAACCCGCCCGCGTCGGCGTATGACTGGATGGGCGATAGCGGCGGTACGTACCAGACCATCGGCAGGGTACGGTATTCCGGGTGCAGCGGAAGCGCCAGCTTCCAGTCCATCGCCATTTTGTACACCGGCGACCGTTGGGCGGCGTCGATGACGTTTTGCGGGATGCCCTGTTTAAGCGCCTCTTCGATGACCGCCGGATCGTGCGGATTGAGAAACACATCGCACTGACGTTCATACAAATCTGTCTCGTGTTCGGTACTGGCCGCTTCTTCAATCCTGTCGGCGTCGTAGAGCAGAACGCCAAGATAACGGATGCGCCCGACGCAGGTTTCCGAGCAAACGGTCGGCTGGCCGGATTCAATACGCGGATAGCAAAATATGCATTTCTCAGACTTGCCGCTCTTCCAGTTAAAGTAGATTTTTTTGTATGGGCAGCCGCTGATACACAAACGCCAGCCCCGGCATTTATCCTGGTCGATTAGCACGATGCCGTCTTCTTCACGCTTATAAATAGCGCCACTTGGGCAGGTGGCAACACAACTGGGGTTCAGGCAGTGTTCGCACAGGCGCGGCAGGTACATCATGAAGGTGTTTTCGAACTGACCGTACATCTCCTTTTGTATGTTGTCGAAGTTGCGGTCGCGGGCGCGTTTTTCAAACTCGCCGCCGAGCAGCTCTTCCCAGTTTGGCCCCCAGATCACCTTGTCCATCCGTTTTCCGTCGATCAGTGAACGCGGACGGGCAGTGGGCTGATGCTTACTCTCCGGCGCTGTATGTAAATGCTGATAATCGAAGGTAAAGGGTTCATAGTAATCATCGATTTGCGGAATCACCGGGTTGGCGAAAATTTTGCTAATTACCCCCATTTTGCCGCCCAGACGGGGCCTTATCTTGCCATTAACATCACGAACCCAACCGCCTTGCCACTCCTGCTGGTCTTCCCAATTTTTGGGATAGCCAATACCCGGTTTAGTTTCGACGTTATTGAACCATGCGTATTCCATCCCTTCACGTCCGGTCCAGACGTTTTTACAGGTGACGGAGCAGGTGTGACAGCCAATACATTTATCGAGATTCAGTACCATCCCAACCTGTGAGCGTATTTTCATTTTTTCGCCTCCTGTACCTGATCCCGGCCCTCATCATCCAGCCAGTTAATGTTTTTCATCTTCCTGATCATGATGAATTCATCGCGATTCGAACCCACGGTTCCGTAATAGTTGAAGCCGTAAGCCAGTTGCGCATAGCCGCCGATCATATGCGTCGGTTTTGGACAGACCCGGGTCACGGAGTTATGGATCCCGCCGCGCATCCCGGTGACTTCCGAACCCGGAATGTTCATAATCCGCTCCTGGGCGTGGTACATCATGGTCATACCCGGCGGGACGCGCTGGCTGACCACCGCGCGAGCGGTAAGGGCGCCATTAGCGTTGAAGGCTTCAATCCAGTCGTTATCTTCAATACCCAGTTCACGGGCATCGGCTTCGCTGATCCAGACAATCGGCCCGCCGCGCGACAAGGTCAGCATCAGCAGGTTTTCGCTGTAGGTGGAGTGAATTCCCCATTTCTGGTGCGGCGTCAGGAAGTTAAGCGCTTTTTCCGGGAAACCGTTGGGCGGAATTTCTCGCATTTCGCTGACGCTGCGGGTATCAATCGGCGGGCGATATGCCACCAGGCTTTCGCCAAAAGCGCGCATCCACGCATGATCCTGATAGAGTTGTTGCCGCCCCGACAACGTGCGCCACGGGATCAGTTCATGTACGTTGGTATACCCGGCGTTATAAGAGACATGCTCGCTTTCCAGTCCTGACCAGGTCGGGCTGGAGATAATTTTGCGCGGTTGCGCCTGGATATCACGAAAGCGAATTTTCTCATCTTCTTTATTGATGGCCAGATGGGTGTGCTCGCGCCCGGTCATCTCGCCCAACGCCTGCCAGGCTTTCACCGCCACCTGGCCGTTAGTTTCCGGCGCTAAGGCAAGAATCACTTCCGAGGCATCCAGCGCGGTGTCGATGCGCGGACGTCCTTTCGCCGGGCCATCGTGTTTGGTGTAATTGAGCTTACCGAGGAAATCGACTTCATCTTGCGTATTCCAGGCAATACCCTTACCGCCGTTGCCTAATTTATCCAGCAGGGGACCCAGCGAGGTAAAACGTTCATAGGTGGCCGGATAATCGCGTTCAACCACGACGATATTGGGGGCGGTTTTGCCCGGAATAAGTTCGCACTCGCCTTTACGCCAGTCGAGAATATCAAATGGCTGCGCCAGTTCCGCCGGGGAATCATGCTGGAGCGGGTGTAACACCACATCGGTTTCCTGTCCGAGGTGTCCGACACACACTTCAGAAAAGGCGCTGGCGATGCCTTTGTAGATCTCCCAGTCGCTTTTGGATTCCCAGGCAGGATCGACCGCGGCGGAAAGGGGGTGGATAAACGGATGCATATCCGAGGTATTCATATCGTCTTTTTCATACCAGGTGGCGGTCGGCAAGACGATATCGGAAAACAGACAGGTACTGGACATACGGAAATCAAGCGTGACCAACAGATCGAGCTTGCCCTCAATCGCGGCGGACTGCCATTCCACCTCTTCAGGCTTAATTCCTTCGCTGGAACCCAGCGCTTCGCCCTGGATACCGCTGTCGGTGCCCAGCAGATATTTGAGCATGTACTCATGACCTTTCCCGGAGGAGCCGAGCAGGTTAGAGCGCCAGACAAATAAATTTCGCGGGTGATTATGACCACTGTCAGGCCGTTCGCAGGCAAAACGGATAGCGCCTGATTTCAACACCTGCATGGTATAATCCGCCGCAGACAGCCCGGCTTTATCGGCGCTCGCTTTCACGCTGAGCGGGTTAAGATTAAGCTGCGGCGCCGAGGGTAGCCAGCCCATACGTTCCGCGCGCACGTTGAAATCGATCAGATGTCCGGTAAATTTAGTCGGATCGGCCAACGGCGACAGCAACTCTTGCGCAGTCAGTTTTTCATAGCGCCACTGGCTGGCATGGTTGTAGAAAAACGAGGTACTGTTCATCTGACGCGGCGGGCGATTCCAGTCCAGCGCGAAGGCCAGCGGCAGCCAGCCGGTTTGCGGCCGCAGCTTCTCCTGGCCGACATAGTGCGCCCAGCCGCCACCGGTTTGTCCAACACAGCCGCAGAACACCAGCATGTTAATCATCCCACGGTAATTCATATCCATGTGATACCAGTGATTCACTCCCGCGCCGAGGATGATCATCGAACGACCGTGAGTTTTATGGGCGGTCTCGGCAAATTCACGCGCAATAGTTTCGATATGTCGACGCGGCACGCCGGTAATCTGTTCGCCCCAGGCCGGCGTGTAGGCTTTGACATCGTTATAATTATTGGCGCTATGGCCGTCATCCAGACCACGATCCAGCCCATAATTAGCCAGCACCAGATCGTAAACGCTGACGACCATCCGCTCGCTACCGTCCGCCAGAGCCAGGCGTTTCACCGGTAACTGACGTACCAGCACCGGTTCCTGCCGCACGCTGCGAAAATGTGGGTTTTCGTTGTCGCCAAAATAGGGGAAGGCGACACCCGCCACGTCATCATGCTGACCGAGTAAAGAGAGCGACAGTTCAGTTTCGACGCCCGCCGCCACCGGTTCCAGGTTCCATTTTCCCTTTTCGCCCCAGCGAAAACCGATAGAACCGTTGGGCGCGACCAGTTCGCCCGTACTGTTGAGCGCGACGGTTTTCCATTCCGGATTATTGGCTTCTCCCAGTCCATCCACCAGATCCGACGCGCGCATCATACGCCCCGGTACATAACTGCCGTCTGCGCGCTCATCCAACAGGACTAACATCGGCATGTCGGTATAACGGCGGCAATAGTTAAGGAAATAGTCGCTGGGATTATCGAGATGAAACTCTTTCAAAATGACGTGACCCATGGCCATCGCCAGCGCGCTGTCGGTACCTTGCTTTGGCGCCAGCCACTGATCGCACAGTTTAGCGACTTCGGAATAGTCCGGGGTGATGGCAATTGTCTTGGTGCCTTTGTAGCGCACTTCGGTAAAGAAGTGGGCGTCCGGGGTACGCGTTTGCGGCACGTTAGAGCCCCAGGCAATAATGTAGGCTGAGTTATACCAGTCGGCGGACTCCGGCACGTCAGTCTGCTCGCCCCAGGTCATTGGCGACGCGGGCGGAAGATCGCAATACCAGTCATAGAAGCTCAGACAAGTACCGCCAAGCAATGACAGATAACGTGTTCCGGCGGCGTAAGAAACCATCGACATCGCCGGAATAGGTGAAAAACCCGCCACACGATCCGGGCCATAGGTTTTGATTGTCCAGACGTTAGCGGCGGCAATGAGCTGATTCAGCTCTTTCCAGTTCGAACGAATAAAGCCGCCATGTCCGCGCACCTGTTTGTAACTTTGGCATTTTTGCGGGTCGTTCATTATAGATTCCCATGCCAGCACCGGATCGCTGTGGCGGGAAAGGGCCTCTCGCCACAGTTCTATCAGCCGCTTACGCACCAGAGGGTATTTCAAACGATTGGCGCTATAGAGATACCAGGAGTAGCTGGCGCCGCGCGGTTCATGGTTCGGTAAATCGGGACGTGTGCGCGGGTAGTCGGTTTGCTGGGTTTCCCACGTCACCAGACCATTTTTGACATAAATTTTCCAACTACAGGAGCCCGTGCAGTTGACGCCGTGGGTTGAGCGCACGATCTTATCAAACTGCCAGCGCTGGCGATAACTGTCTTCCCAGTCGCGGTTGGTATGCATCATCTGACCATGGCCGTCAGCAAAGGTATCGCCTTTTTGTTTAAAGTAACGAAAGCGATCCAACAGTTTACTCATGACATTTCTCCTGCTTCGATAAATTTTCCGCCATCCTGTCGATTTGGCGTTAAACCATTACCGGATGGCCGTCCTACAAGTGCGTATGTTGTTATTGTTGTTTAGGCTTAAGACGCCCGTAGACCAGCCAGGTCAGCAGGACGCAAGCGATGTAAAACAGCAAAAAGATTTTCATGGCGCCCACCGGCGAGCCGGTCAAGGCCAAAGAGGTGCCAAACGCTTTTGGAATAAAGAAGCCGCCCACAGCGCCAATAGCGGAGATAAAACCGAGCGCGGCGGCGGTATCCGTCACCGCTTCGCGCTGCGCCTGCTCATCGCTCCCGCCGCGCAGTTTGACGTTGTAGAGCGTGATCTGCCGGAAGATCACCGCAATCATCTGGAAGGTAGAACCGCTGCCGAGACCCGCTGTCAAAAACAGGCCCATAAAAACAAGATAGAACGCGCTAAAGCTGCCTGCGCCGGAGCCTGGCAGCGTGAGGAATAGCAGGGCGGTAAACAGCGCCATAAAGATAAAATTAATGAGCGTGACGCGAACGCCGCCGAATTTATCGGAGATCACGCCGCCTGCCGATCGCGCCAGCGCGCCGATAAAGGGGCCAAAGAACGCCAGTTGCAGAATGTTTACGTCGGGAAATTGCGTTTTGGCGAGCATGGCGAAACCTGCGGAAAAGCCGATGAATGACCCGAATGTCGCCAGGTACAGCAGGCTAAGCAGCCACAGGTGCAGACGTTTTAGCACCGGCAATTGCGAGGCGACAGACGCTTTTGAACTGCCGATATCGTTCATACCAAACCAGGCGGCAAGCGTCGCAACAGCCAGTAACGGCACCCAGATCCAGGCGGCGTTAGTGAGGGCGAGCAGGGAGCCATCAGGTTGCGGCACGCCCCGGACGCCTAAAAAAGTAAATATCGGCAAAAAAATAACCAGCGGCGCAATCAACTGCATCACACTGACGCCAAGATTTCCCAGTCCGTCGTTAATACCCAACGCGCTACCTTGTCTGGCTTTTGGAAAGAAAAAACTGATGTTGCCCATACTGGACGCGAAATTTGCCCCCGCAAAACCGCACAACAGAGCGATGAGTATAAATACCCCGAAAGGGGTGGCAGGATTTTGCACGGCGAATCCCAGCCAGGCGCAAGGAATAATCAATATTACGGTACTTAATACGGTCCATTTACGACCACCAAACAGTGGTACCATAAAGGAGTAGGGAACGCGTAATATTGCGCCGGAAAGAGAAGGTAATGCGGTTAATAAAAAGAGTTGGTCGGTCGTAAAATCAAATCCAATTTTATTGAGGTTGACGGCAACAGCGCTAAACAACATCCAGACGCAAAATGCAAGGAGCAAACAACTTACTGAAATCCATAAGTTTCTTCTGGCGATGCCTTTCCCTTTATTCTCCCAGAAGGCTGGATTTTCGGGTCGCCAGTCACTCAAGAGATAACGGTTATAATTCTCGTTTTGTCGTGTCATTTTACCCCTCACATGCGCATATCATTTGAAAAAAAACACAAAAAAGAGACAGAGCGTCACGCGCTCTTTTGAGAACTTATTGAAGTTTTTTTAGAATATTGAGTGAAAGAATAGATAAAAAACCAGGCCAGCGCGGCGCGAAGAGGAGATATGATGTTTCTTAATTGTTACTATTTGTAAATTAAAAGCGATTTTTATTAAATTATTTGTAACTTTACGCAAAGAGTTCAAGCGTAATCATACGATCCAGATGGTATTTAAACGCGGGATCGGCCATTTCCGGAATACCCAGCACATACATACCGTCCAGCCCGCACACCAGTGCGATAAGCCGCCAGGCGATATCCGTGGCGTTAGCAGTAAACGTAAATTCTCCTGCCTGTTTGCCCTGCTCGATAATTGTGACCGTTTCCTCATGCCACATCTGCATCGTGAGGAGATAAGCATCTCTGATGTGCGGGTCCCGGTCGGCCAGAATTTGCGCCTCTCGCCACAATTTTATGTAAGGCTCAAAGCCGCCGTCTTCGCTACCCAACATAGCGTGAAGCCGTGCACGCCAGGTGGCGGGCGGCGGAACTTGCCCGGCATCGAGCAGGGTACGGATCAAATGGACAAAGGCCAGCGCTTTGAGCTCGCCCGCCGAGCTGAAGTGGTGATGCACCTGGCCGGCGGCGACATCGGCTTCTGATGCGATCCGTCGCACCGTCATGGCGGCAAACCCCTCTGCCAGCGCCACGCGCATCGCCGCTTGCAGGATCACTTCGCGGCGTTCATCCCGGTTAAGGTAACTCATATTTTCCCCACATTAGCCAATGCGCGCAGTGTAACAAAAAGCTGGACATTCGTTCAACTTACCGTAGGATCCTGAAATTGGACAGGTGTCCAGGTTTAAGTTTTTGAAGGGAGAGTTATGTTTCGTCAGTGGTTAACGTTAGTCATTATTGTGCTGGTCTATATTCCTGTCGCCATTGATGCCACGGTCTTGCATGTCGCCGCGCCGACACTGAGTATGACACTGGGGGCCAGCGGCAACGAGCTGCTGTGGATCATTGATATTTATTCTTTGGTCATGGCTGGCATGGTGTTGCCGATGGGCGCGCTTGGCGATCGTATCGGTTTTAAACGCCTGCTGATGCTGGGCGGGACGCTCTTTGGCCTGGCATCACTGGCGGCGGCGTTTTCGCATACCGCCAGTTGGCTTATCGCCACCAGGGTATTACTGGCTATTGGCGCGGCGATGATTGTATCGGCGACGCTGGCCGGGATACGCGCCACCTTTTGTGAAGAGAAGCATCGCAACATGGCGCTGGGCGTCTGGGCTGCGGTAGGTTCGGGCGGAGCGGCGTTTGGGCCGCTCATCGGCGGCATATTATTAGAGCATTTTTACTGGGGATCGGTTTTCCTGATCAACGTGCCGATTGTGCTGGTCGTCATGGGCTTAACCGCCCGCTATGTTCCTCGTCAGGCGGGCCGTCGCGATCAACCGCTCAATCTTGGCCATGCGGTGATGCTGATTATTGCCATTTTGCTGTTGGTCTATAGCGCTAAAACCGCGCTGAAAGGGAATTTGTCGCTGTGGGTCATCTCGCTTACCCTGCTTACCGGCGCGTTGCTACTGGGACTCTTTATCCGCACACAGCTTGCGACATCGCGTCCGATGATTGATATGCGACTATTTACCCATCGCATTATCCTGAGCGGCGTCGTGATGGCGATGACCGCGATGATCACTCTGGTGGGTTTTGAGCTGCTGATGGCGCAAGAGCTACAGTTTGTTCACGGGCTATCGCCTTATGAGGCCGGGGTATTTATGCTGCCGGTGATGGTCGCCAGTGGATTCAGCGGGCCGATTGCGGGCGCGCTGGTCTCGCGTCTGGGGTTACGGCTGGTCGCGACGGGCGGCATGGCGTTAAGCGCGCTGAGTTTTTATGGTCTGGCGATGACGGATTTCAGCACCCAACAATGGCAGGCCTGGGGGCTGATGGCGCTGCTGGGATTTAGCACCGCCAGCGCATTGCTGGCTTCCACGTCGGCAATTATGGCCGCTGTGCCGGCAGAAAAAGCGGCGGCGGCCGGCGCGATAGAAACGATGGCTTATGAACTGGGCGCGGGACTGGGCATCGCCATTTTCGGCCTGTTGTTAAGCCGTAGCTTCTCCGCGTCTATCCGTCTGCCTGCCGGGCTTGAGGCGCAAGAGATTGCCAGAGCGTCATCTTCAATGGGAGAAGCCGTGCAGTTGGCGAATAGCCTGCCGCCCACGCAGGGGCAGGCAATACTGGACGCCGCCAGACACGCCTTTATCTGGTCGCATAGCGTGGCGTTAAGCAGCGCCGGGAGTATGCTTCTTTTGCTGGCGGTAGGGATGTGGTTCAGCCTGGCAAAAGCCCAACGCCGATAACATAACGCCTGATGAGATAAGCGCTTAATGCGCTAGCTGGCAGGGGGAGTCTATTTCCTCAACCTCTTTACCGCTGAGGCGTGCGTATTGCCCCGTCAGTCGCCAGAAGGCAGGCTGGGTTTCGGTATAAATTTCCGCAGCCAGAATCAGCCGACGGCGATCAACTTCGTTCAGTTCCAGTAAGGTCCAGGGAAAAATAGCGATCGGTATCGGTAAGCCGAAACCACAGCGGACACCCGCAGCCAGAACAGAAGTAGCGTTCGCCGCGCGAAGAGGATGAAAAGTATGGCGGTTCCGGGGAAAGGGGGGCTAGCTGTGGTTGCCCGCAGGCTTCCAGATACATGGCTATTCCACCCGACCATTTTTGACACAGCGTACAATGGCAGGCATAGACATCCAGCATTTCGACGTCAACGGTAAAATGGCTTTGTCCGCAAAGACAACGACCAGTGAACGTCTGCACGGCATACTCCTTATGACCGAGTCTACATCAAGAGAAAAAGCCAGCCCTGAAAGGACTGATGGTGATGGGCGGCAATGCCGCAGAAGCGCATCCGGTGGGTTTCCGCTGGGCGATGGAAGCGAAAAATAATAACGATGCGACGCTGATTGTCGTTGATCCACGCTTTACGCGTACGGCGTCGGTGGCGGATATCTATGCGCCAATACGTTCCGGTACAGACATTACCTTTCTGTCCGGCGTTTTGCTGTACCTGATCGAAAATAACAAAATCAACGCTGAATACGTTAAGCATTACACCAACGCCAGCCTGCTGGTGCGGGAAGACTTTACGTTCGAAGACGGTCTTTTCAGCGGCTATGACGCCCAAAAGCGTCAGTACGATAAATCCTCCTGGAACTACCAGTTCGATGAAAACGGCTATGCCAAACGTGATGAAACGTTGACGCACCCACGCTGTGTGTGGAATCTGCTGAAGCAGCACGTTTCGCGCTATACGCCGGACGTCGTGGAAAACATCTGCGGTACGCCGAAAGCGGACTTCCTGAAGGTGTGTGAGGTGTTGGCCTCTACCAGCGCGCCGGATCGCACTACGACCTTCCTGTATGCGCTGGGCTGGACGCAACATACCGTCGGGGCGCAGAACATCCGTACTATGGCGATGATCCAGTTGCTGCTCGGCAATATGGGGATGGCTGGCGGCGGTGTGAACGCCTTGCGCGGCCACTCTAATATTCAGGGCTTAACGGATTTAGGACTGCTCTCCACCAGCCTGCCGGGCTACCTGACGCTACCGTCAGAAAAACAGGCCGATCTGCAAACTTATCTGGCCGCGAATACCCCCAAAGCGACGCTGGCCGATCAGGTCAACTACTGGGGGAATTATCCTAAGTTCTTCGTCAGCCTGATGAAATCTTTCTATGGCGATGCGGCGCAGAAAGAGAATGACTGGGGCTTTGCCTGGCTGCCTAAGTGGGATCAGTCCTATGATGTGATCAAATATTTCAACATGATGGATAGCGGGAAAGTTACCGGCTATTTCTGTCAGGGCTTTAACCCGGTGGCGTCCTTCCCGGACAAAAACAAAGTGGTGCAAAGCTTAAGCAAACTGAAGTATCTGGTCGTTATCGATCCGCTGGTGACTGAAACGTCAACGTTCTGGCAGAACCACAGCAAATCGTTTAACGACGGAAATCGATGACCATACGGCCACGAATTTGTCCCTGTTCCATCTCTTTAAAAATAACGTTGATATCTTCAAGCGGACGTAAAGCGACTTTTGGCACGACTTTTCCTTCCGCCGCGAACTGGAAGGCTTCGGTCAGATCCTGGCGTGTCCCCACCAACGAACCGACAACCTGAATGCCATCCAGCACCAGGCGAGGGATATCAAGGTTCATGGCTTCTGGCGGCAGCCCGACTGCCACCACGCGGCCTCCGGCGCGAACGGCATCTACTGCGGAATTAAACGCCGCCTTAGCGACCGCGGTAACCACCGCTGCGTGCGCGCCACCGGTTTTTTCCTGCACAATTTTAGCCGCATCTTCCGTACGTGAATTAATGGTCAGATCTGCGCCCATTTCCTCGGCCAGTTTCAGTTGCCCATCATTGACATCAATGGCGATCACTTTCGCATTGAAAACGTTTTTCGCGTACTGCAAGGCCAGATTACCCAGACCGCCCAGACCGTAGATGGCAATCCACTGGCCAGGTTTAATATGAGAAATCTTCACCGCTTTATAGGTGGTAACGCCCGCGCAGGTAATACTACTTGCCGCCGCAGAGTCCAGGCCTTCCGGTACTTTCACCGCATAATCCGCGACGACAATACACTCTTCGGCCATGCCGCCATCTACCGTGTAACCGGCATTTTTCACGTTGCGGCATAAGGTTTCATTGCCCGTATTGCAATACTCACAGTGTCCGCATCCTTCATAAAACCACGCGACACTCGCGCGATCGCCGGGTTTCAGCGAGGTGACACCAGGACCGACTTCCGCCACGACGCCAATGCCTTCGTGTCCCAGAATAACGCCGGTTTTGTCACCGAAATCTCCGTTTTTCACGTGTAGATCGGTATGGCATACACCGCAGCACTCCATTTTTAGCAAAGCTTCACCGTGGCGAAGGGGACGCAGCGTTTTCTCAGTAACATCAACCTGATGATCTTGTGTGACAACAGCAGCTTTCATAACCTTCTCCTTTTCTTAATAGTGAACTGCATAGCAGGTAATAGCAGGTAAGGTGCTATTACCTCTTTAGGATTAATATTTCTGATGAGTTATGCAAGGCGGCAGAAATACAATGTAATAGTTTAGCCAGGATTATCCTGATAAATCCTCGTTCAATACATAAAGGTGGCTAATATTAGTAGCTTGACAAATAAGCAGGGAAAGGAATTCAGGTGTGTCGACAGACTCACCAAAACTAAAGAAGAAAGTGATATCCGGCGGCATTCACCGCCGGGTACGTATTAAATGGAAGTCCGACGGTAGTCGCGGTATTCCGGTTTCCAGAAGTTATCGTCAATCGCCTGTTGCAGCGCTTCCGCAGAGGTTTTCACCGCTACGCCTTGTTGCTGCGCCATTTTGCCTACGGCAAAAGCGATAGCGCGCGACACGACCTGGATGTCTTTAAGCGCTGGTAACACTAATCCTTCGCCGTTATTCACCAGCGGAGAATGTTTCGCCAGCGTCTCACTGGCTGACATCAGCATTTCATCAGTAATGCGCGATGCGCCGGAAGCGATAACCCCAAGTCCGATGCCGGGGAAAATATAGGCGTTATTACATTGTGCGATCGGATAAACCTTATCTTTCCAGATGACCGGCGAGAATGGGCTGCCGGTTGCCACCAGCGCGTTGCCTTCCGTCCAGGCGATAATGTCCTGTGGCGTGGCCTCCACGCGAGAGGTGGGATTAGAGAGCGGCATGACGATCGGGCGAGGGCAATGCTTATGCATCTCGCGGATGATCTCTTCAGTAAAGAGCCCGGTCTGGCCGGAAACCCCGATCAGGATATCCGGCTTCACGTTACGCACCACATCCAGCAGCGACAGCACGTCATTTTCGGTATCCCAGTGCTGGAGATTGTCGCATTTCTGCACCAGTTTTGCCTGGAACGGCAATAAATTAGGCATCCGGTCCGTCAACAGGCCGAAGCGATCGACCATAAAAACGTTCTGTCGAGCGGCATCTTCGCTTAAACCTTCACGCTGAGTCTGCGCGATGATCTGTTCAGCAATCCCACATCCGGCTGAACCCGCGCCGAGGAAAACGATTTTCTGCTCGCTAAGCTGACTGCCGGCAGCGCGGCTGGCGGCGATCAACGTACCGACGGTCACGGCTGCGGTGCCCTGAATATCATCGTTAAAGGAGCAAATCTCATCACGATAGCGCGTCAACAGCGGCATTGCGTTTTTCTGCGCGAAATCTTCGAACTGTAGCAGGATATCTGGCCAGCGCTGCTTAACGGCCTGAATAAACTCATCGACAAACGCATAATACTCATCGTCGGTAATGCGCGGATGACGCCAGCCCATGTAGAGCGGATCGTTGAGTAACTGTTGATTGTTGGTGCCGACATCCAGCACAACGGGAAGGGTATAGGCCGGACTAATGCCGCCGCAGGCGGTGTATAATGACAGCTTACCGATAGGTATCCCCATTCCGCCGATGCCCTGATCGCCAAGCCCCAGAATCCGCTCGCCATCCGTCACCACAATAACTTTAATGTTGTGGTTAGGCACATTCTGCAAAATGTCGTCCATATTGTGACGGTTCGGATAAGAGATAAATACGCCGCGCGCCCGGCGATAAATCTCAGAGAAGCGCTCACAGGCCGCGCCCACGGTCGGGGTATAGATAACCGGCATCATCTCTTCAAGATGGTTTTGCACCAGTCGATAAAAGAGCGTTTCGTTGGTATCCTGGATGTTACGCAGGTAAATATGCTTATCGATTTCTGTTTTAAACCCCTGATACTGGAGCCAGGCGCGTTCGGCCTGTTCTTCAATCGACTCGACGACCTCCGGCAGCAGTCCTGACAAATTGAAGTTGCGGCGCTCTTCTACGCTAAAAGCGCTGCCTTTGTTTAACAGGGGGAATTCCAGCAATACAGGGCCAGCGTAAGGGATATAAAGGGAACGTGCTTTCTTGGTTGTAGTTTCCATGTTGCTCACTCTTTTTCGAATAACTGTCCCTGGCACCGTCGTTTATCATCATATATTGCCTTCCACCAGGGAACCGACCCTGAGTATAAAGCATTGTGAGACGTTAAGGTCATTCCTATAAACAAAAACACCATTGCAGATGCAATGGTGTTTAACGTCATTTCAGGACTGTACGATTACTTTTGGCTATCGGCGCGACGCTTTCTGCCGGTTGGGTTATTCACCACGCTGCTGGTGTCGCCTTCAGTAACAACCTTACGCTGGTTGGAAATTCTGTAATCCAGTCCAAGTATATGACGAGCCTGACGGTTCGATTTCATGTTAACTCCTCAATCCTGTTGCTAGTTTTAAGGACAAATTCGCTTACGCGAAAGAAACGTAACCCCTAAGGTTGCCGATACAGCATAGCAGGTTTTACAGAGTCGGGTGCTGCCCGCTTACCACATAGTTGATGGTCTGCTGGTAGATGTCACTGAGGATGTCATTGTCGGAAGCCTCAACCCATTTGGTCAGCTCCATTAAAATATCATCTTCAGTGACAACGCCTAACTCCGCGCGTAATCCTTGTTCAATCGCGTTGACCAGGGCCGGTTGTGCTGCTGAGGTATTTGCTGAGTGATAAGTAAACATATAATGCCTCCGTGAACATGTATTTATTTAGTACGGCTCGCAGAAAATTAATTCGTATTCAGCATGGCAAATATTTTTGCGGCTGTGGTTAAGATTAGTCCTGGAGTTATTTTAACGCAAGGCGGAACTCTAATTGTTTACCCCAGAAGAAAATATATTATGTTTGCCAATTACATATCCTCATACAAATAGTGGTCAATTAATATACATTTAAAATGCTACTTATTGCGATTTTTATCATTTATTACAACGAGATAAGATAAATCTTAATATGAATGAAAATATACATAATGGAATACGCTTCCGGAAGAAAAAGTAAGGATAAAAGGAGGGATATATTCTTTAAAGAAAGGGAGGCCTGTTGGTTTAATATCCATCACTGAAAAAGCATACAACTATTTTCTATATCTGAAGTGCGGGTAATCGACAACATGCTACATCCATCGGCATGAACAACGCAGATTATCAGCATAGTCTATACTTTATTTTTTGAGCCAACAGGAGAGCAAAAATGACAATCCATAAGAAAGGTCAGGCACACTGGGAAGGCGACATCAAACGGGGTAAAGGTACTGTATCAACAGAAAGCGGCGTGCTTAATCAACAACCGTATGGATTCAATACCCGGTTCGAAGGCGCGCAGGGAACCAACCCGGAAGAGTTAATTGGCGCCGCACATGCGGCCTGTTTCTCCATGGCGCTATCACTCATGCTGGGAGAGGCTGGATTTACGCCGACATCCATTGACACCACCGCTGACGTATCGCTTGATAAGGTGGAGGCGGGCTTCGCCATTACCAAAATTGCGCTACAAAGCAAAGTGGCGGTAGCAGATATTGATGCTTCAACTTTCGATCAAATCATCCAGAAAGCAAAAGCCGGGTGTCCGGTATCGCAGGTTCTGAATGCGGAAATCACCCTCGACTACCAGCTTAACGCCTGATAACCTCGTCAGCCCGGTAACGACTCTTGTTTATCGGGCTGTTGAATATCGCTTTTTCTCCGTCTCTCATTTTCTTTACGCTATCGGGCGTTAAAAGTACACAGATCGAATGAAAATGTATCAGACGTCAGGAACCTCGAAAAGCGTCTTCTTACCGTGTCTTTGTTGGTATTCATTACAGGTGTTAATCATTTTCTTTGCAGCTCCTTTTAATAAAGAAAGCATTAAATCATCATAATCAACGTAGAATCTGGTTGTTTCGGTTTCCGTTTTTATCTCCCCAATTGCTGCTATTTCAGTGGCTAATTTCAATTTTGCCGCATCGATATCTTTATTCGCTTGTTTCACTGTAGCTGATAAGCTAGTAAAGAAATTTTGCACTGTTTTTAGCCTGTTATTCAATTCTGGAATCAATTTCCCTTCAATCACGCCCGCAGCAATAGAATAGGAAATAATTAATCCAAACGGACCGGCGACTATGCCGGCTGCAGCACCGGCATAAGCTTCCTTACGAATTCTATCCACCTGTGACTGGAAATAACTACTTTTTTCCGAAAAATCATTAGTTAACTGGCTATCTAATGCCAGCAGTTTTCCGGAAGCGTTGTTGAAACTTTGTGAACTTGTCAGGAGAGATTTTTGCGCTTCATTCAGTTTCTTGACACCATCATCTAATATCCTAATGAGAATGTCTTTCTGGGCTGATGCTTTTTTCTCATTATATTCATCAAATAGTAAAATATACGCTGAGAGTAATTGCGTCACGACACCACACCATTCATAAACAGTTTGTGTCGCTTCAAAATACTTGTCCTGGCTGTCCATAAGCAAAACTTTAATATCACCAACTAAAACAGAAGCTTCCTGCGAGTACTCCTGTTTAAAACGGCTTAACTCTTTTATGGTTTCATCAAAGGTCTTCCAGGGGATGACCTGGTCGAGGTATTTGTTATAAAGATCTAATGCCCCATCTGCGGTTTCGATCGCGCTTTTAACTACCTCTACAGTTTGTTCTGCAAATATTCCGGTCATAATCATTTGCCTCTTTAAATATATAAATTGCAATTAAGTACCTGTTTTATAAAGTATTCTTACCTATTACCTCCAGACAACTTTTGTAGCTTTAACATTCCAGAAGCTGGAAATACTGCCTGCTTCCTGCTTATCTACGCAGGGTACGATTACTCTGCTGCATTTTCTCCAGAATACGACCAAAAGAAACTGTTTTGCTTCCTACTTTCACCATTCCATCTTCCGGCAAGTAGCTAAATTTGACGTACAGTATATTTTTGCTGATTTTATCTTTTTGCTTCATAGCCAAAATGGCTTGCTGTAATGCTTTTAGGTCGGAGGGGATTCCCACCGCATCGGTGATATCGGTACCGGGCACAAATTTCGATACCTGATCAACAGTTTGAGTCAATATATCCTGTAGCGGAAATAAGCCGGTAAAACGTTGTTTGGGTTTATATTTTGTCACTCCCATATAAATGTCAGGTAGACCTTTAATGTGGTTTTCAATGCTGCGAGTTTTATTTTGCAACATAAATTCGCTAATCTCTACCGGAGAGCCGATCAATACCAGCGGCTTCACTCCTGCACCTTTTTCGGAAAAGAGATAGTTATTGCTGCTGCTTTTTACTGCTTTTTGCAACTCGCCACGATCCATGATTAAGCTGTAATATTTACCCTCTTTCACAACAGGTTTGGGTTCACGCCACATATTGATATCGCTAGCTTGTGCCATACTGGATACCATCATGTAACCGAAAAACGCCAATGTTACGGATAGTTTCATTAACTTTACCTTTTTAATTAGCCAAAAAAAATAGCACTCGTAAAAAGTATAAAGCCGTGGTTGCAACAAAACTTAAACGTCGCTCACTTAACCGATAAGCATTTATTTATCTTAATTATATAAATTTCCCTCCAAATAATACCTGAATTATTACCCTTTGGATTCAACTGCTTGCAGTTATAGTGCTAAATAACAATAAATCTACTGGAAGTATACAGTTTGTGTGCAAAAGGTATTTTTATGATTACGGAAACCTGAAATTGTCCGACTATCTGTAAATGCTATGAAATTGTATTGTAGATTCGATTGCGCCCGGTGCTGATGACTACCGGGGCAATAGTGGTTGGTTTAGCCCTGATAAGGTTCGCCAGCGGTGTAGACACCGCAAGCCGTTTTGGACAGGGCTGGTGGTTGCCTCCGGGATGCTGACAGGCAATCTGTTTACGATGTTTGTTCTGCCCACCGTTTGTGTCTGGCTGGCGCGCGATTGCGACGGCATGTCAGAGCGAAGTTCTCTTTCATCAGCTCAACGTAGCGCATACTCGTCATTTGCTGTTGTCGTGGTCTACTTTTTCGCCCTAAAATCTGCTCGCCATGTTGCTTTATTCATCAAACATCAAAATCAGTCAACGTAAATATCAATAATAGCCATATCACGGAGGGTGATCTTTATTCCTGAGAGAGGTGGGGTATTATTTTCTGCGTTCTACATTAACGGGTTAACGCGCAGATGTAGAGGTTATTTATATAATTATTGGAGCAACAACAATGAATAAATTCTCCCTTGCTACAGCAGGTATTATCGTGGCAGCGCTGGTAACCAGTGTTAGCGTGAATGCGGCAACAGATACTACTAAAACAAACGTTACGCCTAAAGGTATGAGCTGCCAGGAGTTTGTTGACCTCAATCCGCAGACGATGGCGCCAGTCGCTTTCTGGGTGCTGAATGAAGATGAAGATTTTAAAGGCGGGGACTACGTTGATTTCCAGGAAACTGAGACGACAGCAGTGCCGCTAGCCGTTGAGCTTTGTAAGAAAAACCCGCAGAGTGAATTAAGCAAAATAAAAGACGAAATCAAGAAAGAACTCTCAAAATAAGAGTAAACTGATATCAAAACCCGGCCTGTGTGTCGGGTTTTACTATTTGTGACACCGTCACAAATAGCATCTTCCATTTCTTCTACCAATCACGTGGTATTGCACTATTTTCATTAGAGCCCTTTCACTATATGGAGACCTAATGAAAATTTTACCGCTGGCACTCTTTATCATTCCTTTTCTGGCCGGATGCGGCGCCAATAATACGCCGCCGCAAACGCCTATTCCCGGGGAAAAAACATCTGCCAAATTACGTACCCTGGAAACAGGCGCGGCGGCTATTCAATCCAGACCACCTGTCGATGCCATCAGTACCTACCTTGACGGGTTCCATTTTTATAGCGGTGATAAAAACGGACAGATGGAAGCGCACCATTACGTTACCGTCCTGAACGAAGATGTCATGCAGGCGGTGATTTACGACGGCAATACGAAAAACGCGCGCCTGATGGGGGTGGAGTACATTATCAGCGAACGTTTATTTAAAACGCTTCCTCCCGAGGAAAAAAAACTGTGGCACAGCCACCAGTACGAGGTGAAATCCGGTAGCCTGGTGGCGCCAGGCTTACCGCAGGTCGCTGATAAGGCGTTGATGAGTAAGATTGTTAATACTTATGGCAAGACCTGGCACACCTGGCATACCGACCGGGATAAAACCCTGCCAATGGGTATCCCTGCGCTGATGATGGGCTTTACCGGCGACGGGCAGCTTGACCCCGCGCTGCTGGCCGATCGGGATCGCCGTCTGGGGATTGATACCCAGGCCATTAAACGCGAGCGGCAGGATCTGCCTGAACATCCCGTTATCAAGGGGGCTAACGCCTGGGAGCAGGGAGAAGTTATCCAGCTACAGCGTGTTCAGGGCTCTGGCGAACACGGGCGAGGCGATACCGCGCACTTCGGTATATCTGAGCAATCCCGACAATAATTCCACGGTTTTACACGCAGATAGGAAAAAGAATGCCTGTTAAGTGACAGTGTCACGTAAAAATTAGCCCCATAGTCTATGCTTGTTTTTCGGATGCTGTAGAGGTTATGAGTTAAACGGAGCGACAAATGAGTTCAAAAATTTTTTGCAAAAGCTGGGGGGCTGAATATATCGCCGCTGATGTCGTCCGCTTTCGTCTTTGGGCCACCGGTCAGCAAAAGGTTATGCTCAGGCTTGCGGGTAAAGACCAGGAAATGCAGGCGAGCGGTGACGGCTGGTTTACGCTGGATGTATCCGGGGTGACGCCAGGTACGGAGTATAACTTTGTACTCAGCGATGGCATGGTGCTCCCCGATCCGGCTTCCCGCGCCCAAAAAACTGACGTCAATGGTCCGTCATATGTGATTGATCCAGGCAGCTACGCGTGGCGCAACACCGGGTGGAAAGGCAGCCGTTGGGAGCAGGCCGTGGTGTACGAGATGCATACAGGCACGTTCACTCCGGAAGGCACCTTCCACACCGCAATAGCGAAGCTGCCTTATCTCGCTGAACTCGGCGTTACCGTTATTGAAGTGATGCCCGTTGCGCAATTTGGCGGCGAGCGCGGCTGGGGCTATGACGGCGTACTGCTTTACGCGCCGCATTCTGCCTATGGGACGCCGGATGATTTCAAAGCGTTTATTGACACCGCGCATGGGTATGGTCTTTCCGTCATCCTGGATATTGTGCTGAACCATTTCGGCCCGGAGGGAAATTATTTACCGCTATTGGCGCCGGCGTTTTTCCACAAAGAGCGCATGACGCCGTGGGGAAATGGTATCGCCTATGATGTCGACGCCGTGCGGCGCTATATCATCGAGGCGCCGTTATACTGGCTGACAGAATACCATCTCGACGGCTTACGCTTTGACGCTATCGATCAGATTGAGGACAGTAGCGCCAGGCATGTGCTGGTTGAAATCGCACAACGTATTCGGGAAGACATTACCGACAGACCCATTCATCTGACTACCGAAGATAGCCGCAATATTATTTCTCTGCATCCCCGTGATCAGGATGGCAATGCGCCGCTGTTTACCGCCGAATGGAATGACGATTTTCATAATGCCGTCCACGTTTTTGCGACCGGAGAGACCCAGGCCTACTACAACGATTTTGCTGATGCCCCGGAAAAACACCTCGCAAGAGCGCTGGCCGAAGGATTCGCTTATCAGGGGGAAATCTCACCGCAAACCGGCGAACCTCGCGGCGTAAAAAGTACCGGACAACCCCCGGTCGCCTTTGTGGATTTTATTCAGAACCACGATCAGGTCGGTAACCGCGCCCAGGGCGACAGACTGATAACCCTGGCGGGTGCTGAACGAACAAAAGTATTGCTCGCCACGTTGCTGCTTTCACCGCATATTCCTCTGCTTTTTATGGGCGAAGAGTATGGCGAAAGCCGTCCTTTTCTTTTTTTTACCGATTTCCATGGGGATTTAGCCCGCGCCGTTCGTGAAGGTCGCGCAAAAGAGTTTGCCGATCATGCAGGGGAAAATGTTCCGGACCCGAATGCGCCAGAGACCTTTCAACGCTCAAAACTTAACTGGAAGCAACAGCACAGTGAAGAGGGTAAAGCGTGGCTGGCATTTACCCGCGAACTACTGCTTTTGCGCCAGAAGCATATCGTGCCGCTGTTGTCCGCTGCCCGTGAGAGCTCAGGAACGGTATTGCAAACCGCGCCCGGGTTTATTGCCGTTAGCTGGCGTTTTCCGGGAGGAACACTGTCACTGGCGCTGAATATTAGCGCCACGACGGTATTGCTGCCCGATTTACCGGGTAAGACTCTCTTCGCCTGGCCGAATGAATCCACCGGGTCGCTTTCCCAACATTCTCTTATTGTCCGCTTAGCCCAGGGAGAGTCTGCATCATGATCCCAACTGCAACGTATCGTCTTCAGTTTCGCAATAGCATGACCTTCGATCGCGCTGCGGCGCTGGTGCCTTACCTTAAAAATCTGGGTATCAGCCATCTTTATGCCTCACCCATCTTTACCGCCACCAAAGCGTCAACGCATGGTTATGATGTCACCGATGCGAATGAGATTGAGCCTTCTATTGGCGGGCGCGAAGGATTTGAAAGACTGGTGGCTGAACTTAAAGCACAAGGTCTGGGATTGATCATCGATATTGTGCCTAATCACATGGCCAGCTCGCTGGAAAACGCCTGGTGGCGCGACGTGCTTGAATATGGCAAGGAGAGCCGTTACGCGCGCCATTTCGATATTGACTGGTCGCGCCGACTGACGCTGCCTTTTTTAGGCGACACGTTTGACGCCGTGCTGGGAAACGGAGAAATTGCGATCAAGCCGGATCCCGTTACGGGTAAACCCACGTTCGCCTATTATGATAATTATTATCCGCTTGCGCCAGCGACGTGGCAGGGGCGCGAGGCTGAAATACTGGCGCTTACCGATAAAGCCGCTATTGCTGATTTGCATGAGCGCCAGCCGTGGAAATTAATGTCTTGGCGCGATGCCGCTCGCTCGCTTTCATATCGGCGTTTCTTTGAGGTCACAGGGCTGGTGGGAATGCGGGTGGAAGATAAAATCGTCTTCGACGATACACATCGGCTGATTCTGGAGCTGGTCAGAACGGGGGCGGTTGACGGTTTACGTATCGATCATATCGACGGCCTTGCCGATCCGAAAGCCTATCTTGCGCGTTTACGTCAGGAAGTGGGACCGGCGTGCTATATCACCGTGGAAAAAATTCTCGCTAAAGGCGAGCAACTTCCTGATGACTGGCCGGTTTCCGGCACCACAGGCTATGAATTCATCGCCTCGCTGGCGGAAGTACTGGTTGACGATAAGCAGATAGACAATCTGCGCCAGGCTTACGAGACCGTAACAGGCGCGCCAGTGGATATGCGGGCGGAATTACGGGCGGCTAAATTGCTGATGGTCGATCGCAATTTTGAGGGGGAATTTACCCGGCTGCTCGCGCTTGCGCTGTCGATTGCCAGCGAGCTACAGATCGCACAGGAAGAGAGCGTCGTTCGGCAGGCGTTACGCGAGTTATTAATTGCCTTTCCCGTATATCGCACTTACGGCACGGCAGAAGGGCTACCGCCGACCGATATTTGCCTGTTACACCGTATTGTGGAACGGGTAAAGACGCTTGAAAACCCTCCGCAGCCAGAAGCGCTTACATTTCTGAGCCGTCTTCTTACCGGCGATGTTCCCGTCTCCAGCCAGGAGGAGGCGACACAGTTTCGCGTTCGGTTCCAGCAACTCACCGGTCCGCTGATGGCGAAATCGGTAGAGGATACGCTTTTCTTTCGTCAAAACATGGGACTGGCGTTAAATGAAGTCGGCGCCGAGCCCGTCACGCATCACTTCTCCATCGAACGCTTTCACCATGAGATGAAAACCCGACAGGCGCGACAGCCTGATGCGTTATCCGGTACGTCGACCCACGATACCAAGCGAGGCGAGGATGCGCGAGCACGCCTGTATACGCTTACCGAAGCGCCGGAACAGTGGAGCGAATGCCTTGCCCGCTGGCGGCAGATGAACCAGACCCATGTCAAATTTTTGAATGATGGCACTGCGCCAAAATCGGCGGATACGTGGATGCTATATCAGGCGCTGACCGGCGTCTGGCCCCCGATGCTACAACCACAGGACGAAACAGGTTTAAACGCGCTGAAAATACGCTTTGAAGCCTTTGTGGAGAAAGCGCTACGCGAAGCGAAGCTACGTACCGATTGGGTGGACAGTAATGAGGCTTACGAAACGGCAATGCTTGATTACGCCCGTTATTTACTGGCGCCGGATAATCAGACATTTTTGCAGGATTTTTATCGTTCCTTGCAACCCTTCATCCGCGCAGGACTGGTTAACAGCCTGACGCAGACCGTTATCAAATTAACCGCGCCGGGAGTACCTGATATCTATCAGGGGAGCGAGGCGTTGAATTTTAGCCTTGTCGATCCCGACAACCGCCGCGAACCAGATTTCGCCACGCTGGCGCAGCAGTTAGACCAACTGACGCCGGGAGTTTTCTCGCGCGAAGAGAGTTGGCTGGACGGGCAGGTGAATCAGTATGCCACCGCCGCCTTACTGCGTTTGCGTCAGCAGAATCATGAGCTCTTCCGTTTTGGCGACTATATACCGCTGCGGGCTGTTGGTCAGCGTGCCGACAAGGTCATCGCTTACGCCAGAGTCAATCATGATGATGCGCTGATTGTTGTTGCGCCCCGACTGGTGTTCGCCGAATGTGACGGCTTATTATCACAATCGCATAGCGGTTTCTGGTCAGGAACCGACATTATTATACCCGGACAGCTTAATCAGCGTCGTTATCGCAATGTGCTTACCCAGGAGAGGTTAATGCCTGGTGAACGCCTGTCGTTGGCCTCACATCAGGGCGGCGTACTGGTTTTAATGAGCGACTGAGTTTATGTGTTGATGTGCCGTGACAGGACAACGTTTACCGTGGGTGGAGAAAGAGAATGACAACAAACAGGGCTTTTGAAATCAGATCAGGATACAGCCATACGCTTGGCGCGAATTATGACGGCGAAGGCGTGAATTTCGCTATTTTTTCCGCCCATGCGGAACGCGTCGAGCTTTGTCTTTACGATCCGAGTGGGGAGCATGAAATCGCTCGTCTGGAGTTACCGGAATATACCGACGAAATATGGCACGGCTATGTCACGAAGTTGCAGCCCGGCGCGCTGTATGGGTACCGCGTTTACGGTCCTTATGACCCGGAAAATGGTCATCGTTTTAACCCCAATAAGCTGCTTATTGACCCTTATGCCCGTGAGCTGGTGGGCGATATTCAGTGGAACGATGCGCATTTCGCGTATCAATTACTTCATGACGATAAAGATTTGACCTTTGATGACCAGGATAGCGCGCCATTTACGCCTAAATGTCGGGTGATTGATCCGGCTGAGGCTAACTGGGAGGATAGACAACGGCCTTCCATACCGTGGTCGAACGCCATTATTTATGAAACGCATGTAAAAGGCTTTACCCAGCTTAATTCGGCGATCCCTGAGCCTCTACGCGGTACGTTTGAGGGCATGGGGCATAAAGCCAGCGTGGATTACATTAAAAGTCTGGGGATTACCTCCGTCGAGCTTTTACCCGTTCACTGGTTCCCGGACGATCAGCATCTGCTCGATAAAGGACTGAAAAATTTCTGGGGATATAACTCGCTGGGCTTTTTTGCGCCGGCGACGCGCTACTATGGTCCAAAAGGTATTCAGGGATTCCGCGATATGGTGCGCGCTTTCCATGATGCCGGCGTCGAAGTGATACTGGATGTGGTCTATAACCATACGGCAGAAGGGAATGAACTTGGCCCCACGCTGTCATTTAAAGGTATCGATAACTTCTCTTACTATCGCACCATGCCCGATCAGCATCGCTATTATATTAACGATACAGGGACAGGTAATACCGTCAATACCTCTCATCCACGGGTACTGCAAATGGTGATGGATTCGCTTCGCTATTGGGCGGAGTCAATGCATGTCGACGGCTTTCGTTTTGATTTGGGCACCATTCTTGGTCGTGAGCCGGAAGGCTTTGATCAGAGAGGCGGCTTTTTTGATGCGGTAACGCAAGACCCGGTGCTGGCAAAACTGAAACTGATTGGCGAACCCTGGGATATCGGACCGGGCGGCTATCAGGTTGGCGGTTTTCCACCAGGGTGGGGCGAATGGAATGATAAATATCGCGATACGGTTCGCGAATACTGGAAAGGTGACAACGTCACAAATGATTTCGCCGCACGCCTGCTGGGTTCCGGCGATCTCTACGATTTGCGCGGCCGTCGCTCCTGGTCAAGCGTTAACTTTATTACTGCCCATGACGGCTTCACGCTGAACGATCTGGTGTCTTATAACGACAAACATAATGAAGCCAATGGCGAAGATAATAATGACGGGCATAATGATAACCGCTCCTGTAACTATGGCGCAGAAGGGCCAACCGACGACGAGGGCATCAATGCGATACGCGAGCGACAGAAACGTAATTTCCTGACCACCTTACTTTTCTCACACGGCACGCCGATGTTATTAGCGGGCGATGAGTTTGGCCGCAGTCAGATGGGCAATAACAATGGCTACTGTCAGGACAGTGAAATATCGTGGGTCCACTGGGATAATTTGCCGGAAACCGCCAATGCGCTACGGGAGTTTACCCGTCATCTGATTCAACTGCGCGCCACGCAACCGTTGCTGCGCCGGGAGAGCTGGCGTGACGGTCTGGAGATCCGCTGGTTTAACGCCGGCGGAGGGGCGCAGTAATCCGAACAATGGGATGAGGGATCGACGATAGGCGTATGTATTAGTCGACCCGATCTTCAGCCGGAAGCGGGGATCTGGCATGACGCCTTACTGCTTTTCAATCCGTTTGAAGGCAGCGTACCGTTCCGTATTCCGATGTGGGGAGAAGGCGGCTGGGTGCTTGAACTGACGACTGCCGATGACGCGCAGCAGGGAATGCGGATTACCGAAGAAATGGATTTCGATCTGGCCGGGCGCAGCATCGTGTTATTCAGACGCCCCTGATAGTGAAACTGCGCTCCGGACCCAACCGGCCTTAATGGCCGGTTTTTTACTGGCGCTCAGGCGATATCATGCCGCAGAAATAACACCGTTGTCAGTTTACCGCCCGAAAAATTCATCCGCCTGTTGGTATTCCTTTGATTGTCTTCACCGATATTCGCTTCAGGCCGTCTATTGCCATTTCAAGGTAGGTACGTGGACATCCCAGATTTAAACGGATAAATCCGCTGCCCGCCGGGCCAAAGCCGCTGCCCATTGAAGGAGCAATACCCGCGACATCCGCCATTACCCATTTTAGCTGTTCGTCATCCAGTCCCAGTTTTTTACAATCCATCCATAATAAATAGGTTCCCTGCGCCGGGACAATTCTTGCCCAGGGAAGGTGCTCTGTCGCCTGTTCAACAAACCAGCGGCGGTTTTCCGCCAGATAATCCAGTAGCGAATCCAGCCACTGTCTGCTTTCATTCCATGCGGTAGTTGCCGCCTGAACGGAGAGGGCGTTAAAGACATCCAGCCCATGAGCGTCCAGACGAGACAGGAAACGCTGGCGAAGCGTAGGATCGGGAATGAGAAAATTAGAAATTCGCAACGACGATAAGCCAAACGTTTTGCTGGCCGCAGTGGCGGAGATGACCCGTTTATGCCAGCGCTCCCCTAAATGCAGTACCGAGGTAAAGGTTTCGCAGGGCAGCAATAGATCGGCCCATATTTCATCCGAGATGAGAGTGACATCATAAGCTTCACATAATAAAAGCAGTTGCTCCAGCTCGTTGGCCGACCAGCAACGCCCGGTTGGATTATGTGGATTACACAAAATCATTAGCGGAGGGCGCTCATGGCGAAACAGCCTTTCCAGTTGGCAAAAATCCATCTGGTAGCCTTCATCCGGCGACTCGCTAAGGGGATTCTCCAGCAGTTTTCTACCATTAAGCGTGATTATTTTGGCGAAGGAGCCATAGTATGGCCCCTGAACCACTACGCCGTCGCCTGGATGCGTCAACATTTGCACTAAGAGCGCCAACCCTGGTACGACGCCTTCCACGCTGCATACCCATTCCTGTTTTAACGTGAGCTGGTGGCGTGACGAAAACCAGTGAAGCAGGGCGTTAAAATAGGCCTCATCACGTTCGCTATAGCCAAATACGCCGTGCTCGATTCGCTGATGCAATGCCGCCTGAACCTCTGGCGGGCAGGCAAAATCGAAATCAGAAACCCACATCGGCAGCAGTTTTCCAGCGCCGTCGCCAAAGTGACGCTCAAAGTTATCGATTATTACTTCCGATTCAACGGTTTGGTTATAACATATCTAATCATCTTAGATCTCTGGGGATTTATTTTGATAGCATCATAATGGTTGATCCATTACATTTTCCTTCTCTTAGCTCTCTGCATTCATTTTTGTCATTGCCACCAGATAATAGTTATGTCCGCATGCGCAGATTGGTATTACTTGAACATGTTTCCAATCTATTTCGCGCCATCCCATTTATGACTATTGATGATGATTATCCAATTTTTCTAATCGTTCCTGAATTACTGGATTTTGATAAAGAACGCAATCATGAACAATCTGCCGCTTTTCTAAGTCAGCTCTTTTTTAAAGATAGAAAAATGGATTACGCTACTTATTTAGCGTTTCTTGAGCACTTTGGGAGAAATGAAGAAACATTCCAGAAGATCCTAATAAATAAAGAATTATTAAAAACATTGCTTGATAATTTCAATAACATCGAAAAAGAGGTCTGGGTTTACGATACAGATTTAAAGAGTTTTACAACAAGAGAGGTAGATCTTCTGGATTACGATCTGCCGTCAGCTATAGGAACCTTACTGGGTAAGGTTGAAGGTGCAATTTATGCACAGCGATCAACTCAATTATCGGCAACACTATTAGGTATTGATCCGGTTATTTATAGTAACCATATGTTTTTACATGAATGGACTACGGAGCAGTTGGTCAAGGATTATGGTAAATTAAATCCTCTTTCTTCTGAAGAGCAAGCGATTACAATGGGACTATCAGCCGCGGAAGTAAAATTCCTTACTGCGCTTTCCGATCTGGAATTAAAAAAGATTAGAGAAAGAGGTCAACTGGAATCCTTAAGGCATGAACTAAGAATCTCAAGGCATGACTTGCAAGGAAAACGTGTGCAGGATAAGCGGGTGCAAATCAACAGAATTCGCGCAGCGTCACGGCAGGGAAGGGATCAAACTTATGGGCCAGAAGTTTTTTGACATGCACGAATCCAGCCGCCTTAACATGTCTTTTAATTGTTCTGGTGCATTTAACATAATATACATTATGCGCTCCATGATGATGGAGAACGGAAAGCAGCCCCCAAGCGTGAATCAGTCATACAACCAGCGACCAGCCCTGGCAGACGCAATGAGCATACCTATCGTGAACTCCGGCGCCTGAGGAATATCGTTTTTGCGAAACGGATTAAGCAAATGCTTAGCACCACGCGGTTTTGTCCGCGTAGGCAAAACATTCAATCCAGCCACAATAGACACTATCGCCCCAAAATCCTGAACACCCAACTGATTGGCAGTGTTTTCGCAGAAAATCATAAACAGCAACTGACTAGCAGTCAGATTTGAACGTCCGGCATAAAAATAAGTGCTATTAAGCTCTTCAACTGTATCCATACTCTAATTTCCTGATTAAATTAACTTTATGCATTGGCAATGCAACCACTTTATAGGATTGTTATAACACATTTGTTCGTCGTGTGCTTGAATTAGACAATGGCAAGCTGGTGCGCACGCTGTTAACGTTCCTGGTAATCGATACAAGCAGTTAAGTACAAAATTAAGCCGTGTGGTGCAGGATACAGACTGGTCTACAGCGTCGAAGATGAAATTATCACGGTAACTGTCATTGGTGTTGGAAAGCGTGAAAATGATGCCGTCTACAACTTAACGACGTGATGGCGGTGAAACAGGAGATATTTGCCTATCCCCCTTATCCTAACTGGACCGCTGTTGGCGTTACCTGGCTGGCCGGCTTTGATTTCGAAATAAAGGTTATTGCCCGAATCCCCTGATGCTTATTCTCGGTAAAACCGGTAGCATTATGTGTACCGGTTTTATTTTATTCATCCCTGCCCTTCATCCTGTATGATTAACATGCAATCACCAAACATATCGAACTGACATGACTGGATATCTTCTGAGGCATAGGCCTTCATGAGTAGATCAACCCCAGCAAACTGACCAGTTAACACCATATGCGTCGTTTTTGGCTGATGTAAGTTCGTTAGCAGGCAGTCAACCACTTTCAGTTGATAGCCTGGATGTATATAAAGCGCAGTCCAGCCAGAACTTGCTTTGAGGCAATTGTGTTCCCTCGAATACGCGGACTCCAGGCATCGTGTAACGGTAGTTCCTACGGCAAAAATACGTCCGCCATTTTGCTTCGCAGTATTAATGATATCCGCTGTAGCTTGTGGAACCTCGTAGTATTCTTCGTTGATAGTCACTTCCTCTACACATTTTGTTTGTATTTTTCTGTTGGACAACATTTCTGTTGATGCAACATGTAAAGTAATAAAAGATATTAACCCACCTTTATCTTTGATTTTTTGGATAAGATCCCAGGTAAAATGAATGCCGGCAGAAGGTATTTCCAAAGAGCCATACTTTTTAGAAAAAACGGAACGGTAAGCATCTGGATATTTATAAAACAAGCTGGAGTCCACATACTCATCAAGACGCTCACCATGACTGGCTAAATAGCAAATTAAAGCCTCATGATTTTCTACAACGGCCCGGTACTGGCTCTCCTCGCCAAACCTTTGCTCTATCTTAATGGAAATTTCAGGGTTATCAACCAAATAGAAAACATCATTCGCGTTAAGCCTTTCTTTTAAAAGTCCGGAAATAATTACTCTATTATTTAGTAAAAATCCCTCTAAAACAATTTTAATTAATCTATTTCGTCTTGTTTTACAGATAAACATATGGTTTATTATAGTACTGTCGTTAAAACAGATTACATCACCTTCTTTGATATAATCTGTTACTTTACTAAAGTCTACCTTATGAATTTCCCCTTTACTTCGGTTGAGGACAAGCATTTTGCACTTTTCCCTGTATGAATCATTGGCTATCCAATGAGGTCTGAGTGGGATAGTCATCTGATCGGTAATGCGAAAATCATATTTTTCGGTAAGCATATATTTACCCTTTGAAAAACCATTGATACGGCGATTGTTATATAGCCGTATTCTGCAGTATACGTTGGCCTTTCAAAGGGTGAAAATTAACTCGATAAATGTTGTTATTATATTTACTTTGCTGGCTATTTAATTAATGCAGTAGCATGGACGATCAGATTTGACCGCCCTTTTCTTTTGCTTATTCCGGCATTGAAGCATCGCTATCCATTGCATCGGCAAACTTTTGCATTAACCGAACAAAGATATCAATTTTATCCTGAGGCCAGTCTTTAAAAACAACGTTGCCCATTTGCTCTCGCGCAGCGTCTATACGCTCCGTCATCGCCTTTCCTGTCCGGGAGATAACGGCCTCGCGTATACGACGATCGATGACATTATGTTGCCGTATTATCAATCCCAACTTCTCCAGTTTGGCGACCTGTCGGCTTACCGTCGTATAATCACGACCGGCACGTTCGGCTAACTCAACAACGCCAATCGGCCCTAAACGTTCGATACTAATAAGGATCGAAAATAGCGCGCGATCGAGTTGAATCCCCGCCTCTGCAATTAATTTCTCATCATTACGAGGCCGGTTGAGCGCGCTCACCACGCGAATCAACGCACCGTGAAGTGCCTTCATTTGCTCGGAAATATGTGTATCTTGCACATTTTTATTTTCTGACATAGCATGTCTCCTCTTATGTGCATAATACACATATTGGAGAGACGATGACAACATACACCACTACAGATGTACTGATCTGCGGCGCTGGCGTTACCGGGCTTACTTTAGCCATCGAACTGGCGCGTCACGGGGTCTCATTTCGCCTGATTGAGAAAAGAGCGACGCCTTTTACCGGTTCCCGCGATAAAGGTATTCAGCCGCGAACGCAAGAAATCTTCGAGGATATTGGGATACTCAATAAAGTGGTCGCCGCCGGCGGGCTCTATCCCCGATTACGAACCTACCGTCATGACGGAAGCTACGTAGATTCAGATATTGCGCATAATACAAAACCGACCCACGCCGAACCCTACCATCTGCCATTGATGGTTCCACAGAACGTGACAGAAACGATTATGCGGGAGCAATTAAAAGCATGGGGACATCGGGTGGAGTTCGGCTGCGAGTTACGACATTTTGCGCAAACCCCACGCACGGTCACCGCGTATGTTGCCGGGCCAACTGGAGAAGAGGTCATCATCGCGCATTATTTGATAGGCGCGGATGGCGGCGGAAGCTTTGTCAGAAAGAAATTAGGCGTCAGCTTCCCCGGCCGTACGTTGGGAATCCATGCGCTTGTGGCTGACGCTTCACTTACCAGGGATGGAAAATGGCAGCCTCGCTACGGGGCGCAGGAGAAGAGCTTCTCGATAGCTATGAACAGGAACGCCGCCCGGTAGCCGAATCACTGCTCCACCTTTCTACCCGATTACTTGACTCTCAAAAACAGGGTGGCATCAAACGAGAACGCGACGTTCAACAACTTGACATCCAGTATACCAACTCCCCCTTAGCCCACACGTTGCCCGAACGTCAGCATGGGTTACAAGCGGGAGAAAGAGCTCCGGATGCTCCTCTTTTGGGCGCCGGCGGCCAATCATTACGATTATTTCAGTTACTCCAGGGTCCGGACTGGAATCTGTTGGCCTACGAAACCCACGGTAAGGTCATCGATGCGCGGCGAGGTCTGCGTATTCATCACATTGGCGAGCAGGACGAGCTCATCGATACCCTGGGGCACTTCCGGGAGTCCTATCATCTGGCCCCGGGTCAATGCGTGCTGATCCGACCCGATGGCTATGTCGGCGCATTCTTTCACGGCAAACAGAGCAACGATATTGAAAATTATCTCTCTCGTTTTGCCATAGGGATTAAAGATGAATACTAATGTCTATGAGAACACCGACAGCGAAACTATCACCCCGCTCAACAAGCGGCGTATTTTGCCTGTTTTCCTGCTTGTCGGCCTTTACGCCGCCAGTACAGCGGCTGTGATGTCGGTACTGCCTTTTTATATCCGCGAGATGGGCGGTTCGCCGCTTATCATTGGAATCATCATCGCCACTGAGGCTTTTAGCCAATTTTGTGCAGCGCCCCTGATTGGCCACCTTTCCGATCGCGTTGGCCGCAAGCGAATACTGATTGTCACGCTGGCTATTGCGGCGATAAGTTTACTATTACTCGCCAACGCGCAATGTATCCTGTTTATCCTGCTCGCCCGCACGCTTTTTGGCATTAGCGCCGGGAATTTGTCAGCCGCCGCAGCCTATATTGCCGATTGTACGCACGTCAGAAATCGGCGCCAGGCAATCGGTATCCTCACAGGCTGCATTGGTTTAGGCGGTATTGTCGGGGCAGGCGTTTCCGGGTGGCTATCGCGTATCAGTCTGGGTGCGCCGATCTACGCCGCCTTTATACTTGTCCTTGGGGCTGCCCTGGTCGCGATTTGGGGGTTAAAAGACCCTTCCACAACATCACGTACCACAGATAAAATAGCGTCGTTCTCTGCCCGCGCTATTTTAAAGATGCCAGTCCTTCGCGTCTTAATCATCGTAATGCTTTGTCATTTCTTCGCCTATGGCATGTACTCTTCACAATTACCTGTTTTTCTTTCTGACACCTTCATCTGGAATGGGCTTCCCTTTGGGCCAAAAGCGTTAAGCTATCTGTTAATGGCGGACGGGGTTATTAATATTTTCGTTCAGCTATTTCTGTTAGGTTGGGTGAGCCAATATTTTTCGGAGCGAAAGCTAATTATCCTCATCTTCGCCCTTCTTTGTACTGGATTTCTCACTGCGGGTATCGCCACGACCATACCAGTGCTTATTTTTGCTATCGTTTGTATTAGCATCGCTGATGCGCTAGCCAAACCCACTTATCTTGCCGCCTTGTCCGTCCATGTATCGCCTGCCCGACAAGGTATCGTCATCGGAACGGCGCAGGCATTAATCGCAATCGCTGATTTTATATCCCCCGTATTGGGCGGATTTGTCCTGGGTTATGCCCTGTATGGCGTCTGGATCGGTATAGCTATCTCTGTCGCCATTATTGGTCTGGTGACGGCAATGATTTACCTTTCAAAAAGTTCACCGCTAATAGCGAAACCAGAAACAGAATAATGTGACAACGTCACAAGCATTATTACTCCCTTCTTCCCTTATTTATCAAAAGTATTGTACTTATATTGAATGTTTAAGAGGTATTTATGGAAATTATGCTGGTTGGCATTTGCCCTTGTAAAGCGCGGGGAAAGCATGAAAAAAATATATCTCGTTGTTATCGTACTGTTTTTTATTTCTACAAAAGTTTATACACTACTTCATAACAACATCTTCTTTTGTCGAAACAGCCCGGAGTGTGATTTGTCTCATGTTCTCCCCGACTACCGGGAGCAGATTTCAGGCACACCGCTAAAATATACCTTAATTAGTACAGCTCCATTAGCACAGGTGGTAGTCAGACACTATGAATTATTATCGCAACACTGGTCGCCAGATGACATGGTAACCCCTGCGCAATGGCGACATAACGTTGATATTTATATCCCTGAAACGGCAAAAGAGCACCATGCTTTGGTGGTTGTAAACAACGGAATTAATTATGAAAAAGGCATACAAATCCCCAGTAAACCCGTTGATTTTACTCAGCAAACACTGGCAAGCATCGCCCGTGATACGAATACCATCGTAATATCAGTGAGTGATATACCTAACCAATATTTAACCTTTCAGGATGATAAAAAACCACTGAAAGAGGACGAGAGCGTTTCCCGAAGCTGGGCATTATTTATGGAAGCGCCGGAGCAACGTGAGTTAATGCCTTTAAATATTCCTATGGTCACTGCCATATCGCAAGCGATGAGATTAGCAAAAAAGGAGTTAACGCAATGGAATATAAATTCCTTTATCATTACAGGTATTTCAAAGCGTGGGTGGACCACCTGGTTGTCAGCTATTGCCGATCCTGATGTTGAAGCAATTGTTCCCTTCGCCATTGATCTACTTGATATTGATGCTTCACTTGAGCATATTTATCAATCATACGGTGGAAATTGGCCCATTACATTCTACCCCTACTACCAGCAAGGCATAGATGAGAAAATAAAATCCCCCACATTTACCCAGCTAAGGCAAATAATAGATCCGTTAAGATATCTCAATACTATTTACCAACCCCGCCTTGCAATACCGAAATATATTATTAATGCAAGTGGCGATGATTTCTTCGTACCAGACAATACTCGCTTTTATTATAGCAAACTTCCTGGCGTAAAATCATTACGTATAGTGCCTAATATGAACCACTACTCAATTAACCAGTTCGCTGAAGGAAGCCTCGTTCCATTTATTAACCGGTTTCAAAGTAAAAAAACATTACCGCAGTTGATCGGCCTTATTCACCACCATCTTCTTACGGTCTATTTCTCAGAAGCGCCGGTAAAAGTCGTTCGCTGGACAGCCAACAATCCAAATGCGCGTGATTTCCGTTATGCCTGTGGCATCCGCTATCAGCCGCTTACAATAGATATTCCCGCCAACAATAAGATCAGTATTACGTTAAATGAACCGAAGACAGGTTGGGAAGCTACCTATATCGAAGCCACTTTTAATGATGGCTATGTCGCCACGAGTCAGGTTTATATTACGCCCGATGAAAAATACCCACAGACAGCACCACCTTCCGTTAACGCCGCATGTCAAACGTTACCGGGGCGTGGATTAGGGGAAAACGATAGCCCCGATTGAATTTTCAAGTAATTGTCTGATTTTAAATAATTTTATCCATCACGCTTGCGATGGATAAAAATCCTCTGCGATAAATTTTTGTTATATTGATCACGTTCTAACCACAAGATAGGTGATTTGAAAATAACCTTAAAATATTGTGGTCAGGCCGCTAGACCACAATAAGAGGATTAATCATGAAAAGAAAAACAATGGGATGGCTTATCGTTTTTCTTCTATTTATAGTTTACATGCTCAACTATATGGATCGTTCAGCATTGTCGATAACTGCCCCCTTGATCGAAAAGGAGTTAGGATTTAACGCCGCGGAGATGGGAATGATCTTCAGCGCATTTTTTATCGGATACGCCCTGTTTAATTTTATTGATGGCTGGGCCAGCGATAAAGTTGGGCCAAAAACGGTTTTTCTCATCGCAGCGTTACTATGGTCTGTATTTTGTGGCTTAACTGGTTTAGTCACCGGATTGTGGACAATGCTTATCGTGCGCGTTCTTTTCGGTATGGCTGAAGGACCGGTCAGCGCTGCCGGAAATAAAATCATCAATAACTGGATTTCCCGAAAGGAGTCTGCCACGGCGATCGGAATTTTTAGCGCCGGTTCCCCGCTCGGCGGCGCGGTGTCCGGGCCGATTGTGGGCCTGTTGGCGTTATCCTTAGGCTGGCGCCCCGCATTTGGCATTATTTTCTTATTTGGCTTGGTCTGGGTACTACTGTGGTACTTTATCGTTAGCGATAAGCCAACAATGAGTAAACGCCTGGCGCCGGAAGAACGCATTGATTTTGAAAATCATGAGGACGTTATTTTATCTGATGATGGCCGGGCTACGCCTTCACTCGGCTATTACATGAAACAACCAATGGTATGGGCGACAACTCTGGCTTTTTTCAGCTACAACTATATTCTTTTTTTCTTCCTGACCTGGTTCCCAAGTTATCTGAACCATTCGTTACATCTCGATATTAAAGAAATTAGTATCGCCACGGTAATTCCCTGGGTCATCGGCGCCATTGGTATGGTGCTCGGCGGCGTCTGTTCTGATGTAATTTATCGGATTACCGGTAATGCCCTGCTCTCACGTCGACTTATTCTGGGCGTATGTCTGGCAGGCGCGGCGGTATGTGTTGCCGTTTCCGGTACCGTTAGCACTATTGGTAGCGCAATTACGCTCATGTCAGTTTCACTCTTCCTGCTCTATTTAACAGGCCCAATTTATTGGGCGGTTATTCAGGATGTTGTTCATAAAGATAAGGTAGGGAGCGTCGGCGGAGCCATGCATGGCCTGGCTAATATATCCGGTATTATCGGTCCGCTTGTCACCGGTTTTATCGTTCAATTTAGCGGTAAATATGACTATGCGTTCTATCTGGCTGGTGCTATCGCTATCGTTTCAAGCCTGTTGGTCTTCGTGTTTGTAAAAAGTAAAGGATTCAAAGCCAATGAAAGTCAAAGCTGTGTTCATTAATAAGCCTGGTGAAGTTGAAACCCGCTGGGTGGATTATCCCCATAAGAAAGAAAATGAAGTATTAATTAAGGTTGATGCCGCAGGCATTTGCGGATCGGATATCGGGGCTTTTCGTGGAACGAACCCACTTGTTACTTACCCAAGAATTATTGGGCATGAAGTGACCGGAATTGTTCTTCAGGAAGGCACCGGAATGCCGGACAATATTAAAAAAGGCGACCGCGTGATTGTTGACCCCTATATTTATTGTGGTCACTGCTACCCTTGCTCTGTCGGCAGAACTAATTGTTGTGAAAATTTAAATGTCATTGGCGTGCATATCGATGGCGCAATGCAGGAGGTGGTTACTCATCCCGCACATTTAATTCATAAAATACCAGATAATGTGCCTTCTGAAATGGCGCCGCTGGCAGAACCGCTGACCATCGCTCTACACGCGCTGCATCGGGCAAACGTTAAGGCCGGGGAATATGTTGCCATCATCGGCGCGGGGGCCATTGGTCTTATGGCGGCATTAAGCGCGCGTCATTACAAGGCAACGCCTATTCTGATCGATATTGTGGAAGAAAGGCTACGCTATGCGCAAAAGCTTGGCGTTCCTTATGTACTGAACGCCGCTGACGATCAGGTTATCGACGCTATTAAAAATATCACCCACGGCACCATGGCGCAGGTCGTGATAGAAGCCTCCGGCGCAAATAGCGCTATTCGAAATACGCTTGATTTAGCATCGTTTGCTGGTCGTATTTCGTTTACCGGATGGCCAAAACAGGAAACGTCGCTGCCGACGAACCTGATCACCTACAAAGAACTGGATTTACGCGGCTCCCGCACCAGTGCCGGTGAATTTGATGAGGCATTACGCATGCTGTCAACGCTGGAGATTAATCCGCAAGATGTTGTCAGTAAGGTCGTCAATCTTGATGAGATCCCTGATGCAGTTAAAGAACTTGATCGCTATCCGGAGCGTTACTTAAAGATTAATGCTGTTTTCCATTGATTTACGGCGAGTTCTACCGCATGGCATATCCGCCATGCGGTGTTATTTACCGACAAACTTAGCCGCCGACAATCTTTCTCACATAGCGTAAATGTTCCAGCGATCCCTCATAAGCGCTGTCAGCATCAGACTGGCGCATCGCATCCACTATCGCTTTATGTTGTTTGTTGAGATTAAGTAAAACATTTCTGTCTCCAGACTGTTCATCAAGCCCGGCGTAAGGGATATTAATCCGTTGTTCCCATAACATACGGGACATATCAAACAACACCCGGTTACGGCTGGCCTCAGAGATCGCAAGGTGAAACTCTTTATCCAGCGAGTAAAAGCCGTGGACGTTATTATCGTTAATGGCTTGATCCATACGATGATAAATCGCCTCTATTTGGTTGATGACGTCAACGTTATCGTTTTGTGCGGCTAAGCGCGCACAATGGCTATCGACCAGCTCGCGAGTAGAGAGAATTTCTTCGATGGTATAGTCACTGGCAAGGTGTTTTTTATCTGAAACGATAACCCCATTACCGGACTGAATCACGATCCATCCGGAGATCTCCAGTACAATAAGGGCTTCTCGCAAGGAGGCGCGGCTCACGCCAAGCTGTTTTGCCAGTTCGCGTTCTGGCGGTAAAAAAGTTCCCGGTGGAAAAATATTATCATTGATCAGCTTAATGATGAGGTTGGCTATCTTCTGATAGAGCCTCTCCTGCCTGACCTCAGGTATAACCATGCGCCCTCCAATCCATATCCAGGGGATTTTGAATGGATTTAGCATACCATCCTGGCGCTGGTGATCGTGATAATTAATTACCGTGCATGATAAAGAGAAGCAACCGCCGGTAGTCTCCATTACCTTCGCCGAGACTACCGGGGAAACTAAACAGAGACGAGCGGTTTATCCTTTGACGTTGATTTTCTCGAACACGGGCGCAGTCGCGTTCTTAAACTGAGAAAGGGACCAGGTTTTATAGTTGATATCATTGTAGCCGCGCACCATCATCTCACCGTGCGTCAAGTCAGACAGCGTTGTCCAGACCGTATATTCTGAGACCGGTTTGCGGGTGGCGTTGCCTTCCCCTTCACTCCCCATATAATCAACCGTAATATTTTTCGGACGATCAAAACGGCTCATAATATGTGCAAGCGTATTCATTGCGTCGTGGGCGGATGTCGCTTGCGGCGCATATGTGGTGTAATAAACGCCGCGTATAAAACGGGAAACCGACGTATCGGACGATGGCAAGTCTGCAATAGCAATCCCGCTATCAGGCTGCATCACTTTTATCCCGCCCAATGTGCCTGAAGAGCGGTCCACATTGGTTAATTGCGTATAATTATTCAGATTTGTCAGATGCCAGGGGAATGCGGGACCATTTGTCATCACGCGAGTGGGATTGTCATAGACATGGAATTTGCCATTTTCCACTTCAACGACAATGCTTCCTCCTTTCTTGTCGTAAAACGCGTAATGAAATGGCGATTTCAGATCGCCAAACCGATGCAGTTCCGGTGACCAGAATTTGCCCTCTTTTATTGCCTGTTTTACCTCGCCGACAGTAGCAAAACGGGCCAGCGCCCATTCTCCCAACGAGGTGACAGGAATTGCCTGTTTATATTCACTCGCGGGCAATGGCGGCAACTGCGCATTCATGATCATGTTTTCACTAAATGACAATCCCGCGCTATTCATGCCTTCAAGTATGTCTCTGCTATCGCCATCAGTAATGGTGGAAGTAATGGCCAGTATCGGATACTTCGCCTGATAGCTTATCCCCTGGCTGCCATCCGGCGTTTTTTTATCAAACTGCGTTCCCGCCGGATAATACGTTAACCATGAGGGTAAATCCTGCATATATTCCAGCGTACGCCCATGAAAAATATCGCCTTGTTTATCCTGAATAGCAAGGGTTGTGCAGGCCTGTGCAGCCATGGCGTATGAAAACAGCGCCGGAGCGATAAATAACATTGCTTTACTTTTTTTCATCATGCTCTCCTTGTTTGTAAAATGGATTGGATGAATATATTAAATTAAACCTATCAATGGTTATGCAGCACGTAATTAATTGTGATCTTATTTTACAAGCTAATAAATTTAACTGACGGGTTTAAAGGAGAGTTAAACACAGCGAACTAACATGAAACGCGTTATCCGTGTGACCATTTAAAAAAATCCCATCATGTTATAAATAAAAAACACGGTTTCTTATCAACATTAAGAGATATCTTCACAACGCTATATTTACTCCACATCACCAATAACATTAAATTAATTTATGTTTTTGAGTAATGTGAGTAGCACACATGTAATCAGTTGTTACGAATTAGAAACATAATTGCTACTAAAACACGTTGAGAAAGACAAGAAATGCAACATATGATGCCCACACTAACTATAGTGGTTTGGGATAAACGTTATGCAAACACAAGATACATTTTATCAAGTTATGCGTAGACACGGCGTGACAAGGCGTAGCTTCCTCAAGTTTTGCAGCCTTACCGCAACGTCTTTAGGCCTGAGCAGTTCGATGATTCCTCAGATAGCTTATGCCCTGGAGAATAAACCGCGTACGCCAGTGATATGGCTGCATGGTCTTGAATGTACCTGCTGTACCGAATCTTTCATTCGCTCTGCGCACCCGTTGGCAAAAGATGCCATTTTGTCGCTCATTTCCCTGGATTATGACGACACCATTATGGCCGCCGCAGGGCAACAAGCCGAGCAGGCGTTGGCGGATGTGATGCGTGAGTACAAAGGAAATTATATCGTTGCCGTGGAAGGTAACGCGCCGCTGAATGAAGATGGAATGTTTTGCATACTGGCTGGCGAGCCGTTCCTGGAAAAGTTAAAACGCGTCAGCGCGGATGCTAAAGCGATTATCGCCTGGGGGTCCTGCGCATCATGGGGCTGCGTGCAGGCAGCCCGTCCCAACCCAACTAAAGCCACGCCGGTTCACAAATTAATTACCGATAAAACCATTATTAAAGTGCCAGGCTGTCCGCCTATACCTGAAGTGATGTCCGCCGTTATCACCTATATGCTGGCATTTGATCGCATCCCTCCCCTTGATCGTCTTGGACGACCCAAAATGTTTTATGGCCAGCGAATTCATGACAAATGTTACCGACGCGCGCATTTCGATGCCGGTCAGTTTGTGGAAGCGTGGGATGACGAAGGCGCCAGAAAAGGGTATTGCCTGTACAAGATGGGCTGTAAAGGCCCGACTACCTATAACGCCTGTTCAACCGTTCGCTGGAATGATGGCGTGTCTTTTCCTATCCAGTCGGGTCATGGATGCCTCGGATGTTCGGAAGATGGATTCTGGGATTACGGTTCTTTTTACAGCCGGGCAACGGGCATTCCGCAAACCGGCATTGAGGCTACCGCCGATAAAATCGGACTGGGCGTTGCCGGCGTCGCGGGCGCTGCTGCCATCGCTCACGCCACGGTTAGCGCCATAAAACACGCCCGCAATAAAAACAACACGTCATCAGAAAACGCTACGGAAAAGAAAAAATAATTATGGCATATCCTTATCAGACTCAGGGTTTTACGCTGGACAATAGCGGACGGCGAATTGTGGTCGATCCGGTTACTCGCATCGAAGAGCATATGCGCTGCGAAGTGAATATTGACAGTAATAATGTCATTACTAACGCCGTGTCGACCGGCACCATGTGGCGCGGCCTGGAGGTTATCCTGAAAGGTCGCGATCCGCGAGACGCCTGGGCATTTGTTGAGCGCATTTGCGGCGTCTGCACCGGTACACACGCGCTGACCTCAATCCGTGCCGTAGAAAATGCGCTGGGAATCGCGATTCCGGACAACGCAAACTGTATCCGTAATATGATGCAGGCTACGCTACACGTTCACGATCACCTGGTGCATTTTTATCATCTGCATGCGCTGGACTGGGTCGATGTAGTTGCCGCCCTGAAAGCCGACCCGCATCAGACCTCCGCCATCGCGCAAAGCCTTTCCGCATGGCCGCTATCCTCGCCGGGATATTTCCGCGATTTGCAAAATCGACTGAAGCGGTTTATCGAGTCCGGTTAACTTGGCCCTTTCCGTAACGGCTACTGGGGACATCCGGCGATGAAACTTCCACCGGAAGCCAATTTGCTGGCGGTCGCCCACTATCTTGAAGCGCTCGATTTTCAAAAAGAGATCGTAAAAATTCACACCGTTTTCGGTGGTAAAAACCCGCATCCTAACTGGCTGGTGGGCGGCGTTCCTTGCGCCATCAACCTTGACGAAACGGGCGCGGTCGGCGCAGTGAATATGGAGCGCCTGAACCTTGTCAGTTCCATCATCCAAAAAGCTCGCCAGTTCTGCGAACAAGTTTATCTTCCGGACGTCTTGCTGATTGCCAGTTATTACAAAGACTGGGCAAAAATCGGCGGCGGGTTATCGAGCATGAACCTGCTGGCTTATGGCGAGTTTCCGGATAACCCTAACGATTATTCCGCCAGTAATCTTCTGCTTCCGCGTGGGGCTATCATTAACGGTCGTTTCGACGAAATTCATCCTGTCGATTTAACCGCCCCCGATGAGATTCAGGAGTTTGTCACTCACTCCTGGTATACCTATGGTAACGGCAATAACGATAAGGGCCTGCATCCGTGGGATGGTCTGACCGAACCGCAACTGGTCATGGGCGAACACTATAAAGGCACAAAAACCTTTATCGAACAGGTGGATGAGTCCGCCAAATATTCATGGATTAAATCGCCGCGCTGGAAGGGACATGCGATGGAGGTAGGTCCGCTGGCGCGTTATTTGATTGGATATCATCAAAATAAACCGGAATTTAAAGAACCAGTGGATCAACTGCTTAGTGTATTAAAGCTGCCTAAAGAAGCGCTCTTTTCTACATTAGGGCGTACTGCCGCGCGTGCGCTGGAATCCGTATGGGCAGGCAATACGCTGCAATATTTCTTCGATCGTCTAATGCGTAACCTCAAGTCCGGCGATACGGCGACGGCAAACGTTACGCTCTGGGAACCCGATACCTGGCCCACATCGGCAAAAGGCGTTGGTTTCAGCGAGGCGCCGCGCGGCGCGCTGGGGCACTGGATAAAAATTGAAAATCAGAAAATCGACAGCTATCAGTGTGTGGTACCGACAACCTGGAATGCCGGGCCACGTGACGATAAAGGTCAAATTGGCGCGTACGAAGCAGCGTTAATGGGGACTAAACTCGCCGTTCCCGATCAACCATTGAAGATTTTACGTACTCTGCACAGCTTCGATCCCTGCCTGGCCTGCTCCACCCATGTTATTGATAATCATGGAGGGGAGCTGGTCAGGGTTCAGGTACGATGACGACGATTCGGAGGTCTCAATGCATCTCAAAGAAATAACCAGCCAGGGGTACTATATCTATGAAGCGCCGGTCCGTTTATGGCACTGGATCACGGCGTTATCCATTGTCGTCCTGGCTGTTACAGGATATTTCATTGGCCGCCCCCTGCCATCGATTCAAGGTGAAGCGACCTTTATGTTTTGGATGGGCTGGATACGACTGATCCATTTTACCACGGCGTATATTTTTACTGTCGCGCTGCTGTTTCGTATTTACTGGGCATGTGTCGGCAATGAGTACGCCAGGGAGATGTTTCTGGTTCCATTCTGGCGCCGCGCCTGGCGCAAAGGCGTTATCAGCGAAATCCGCTGGTATTTTTTCCTCGAAAAAGAGGCCCATCGTTACTATGGACATAATCCGGTAGCGGGACTGGCGGTAATGTTCTATTTCTGGATGTCCGTACTGATGGTGTGTAGCGGCTTTGCGCTCTATGGCGAAGGACTTGGAACAGACAGTTGGGCGTATCAATGGTTTGGCTGGATGATTCGCCTGACTGGCAACGATAGCCTCGCGCTGCATTTCTGGCACCGGCTGGGCATGTGGTTCATTATCGCCTTCGTCATTGCGCATGTTTATACCGCTATCCGCGAAGACATTATGAGCCGACAAAGCGTGATTTCCGTCATGATAAGCGGCTGGCGCTGGTTCAGGTGATAACAATGGCAGAAGTAACAATCTTAGGGCTTGGCAACCTGCTTTGGGCAGATGAAGGGTTCGGCGTCAGAGCTGCGGAAAAGCTGTTTGAACAGTATGCCGATAACGAGAAAGTTGACGTTGTTGATGGCGGTACGCAGGGGCTGGCGCTGCTGCCCTGGCTGCAACAGACAGAAAAACTGTTAATCATGGATGCTATCGATTTTGGTATGGCGCCAGGTTCGCTGGCGATGTTTCGTGATGAACAGGTTCCCGCCTATCTGACGGCGAAAAAACTTAGTTTACATCAGACCAGTTTTTCTGAAGTGCTGGCATTGCTGCAATTAACCGGCGGCCAGTTATCGGAGATTGTGCTGATTGGCGTGCAGCCGGAATGTCTGGATGACTATGGCGGGAGTCTTACGCCGCAGGTAAGGGCGCAACTGATGCCTGCGGTCTATCTCGCGCAGGAAGTGCTGGCGCAATGGGGTATCACCGCCTCTTCAGCGGCCTTGCCCACTGAAAGACTCAATCATTACAGCCTGTGTATGGAACGCTACGAAGATGAACGGCCAGATGCGCAAAGCGCTTGCCGGGTCGGCGATATTCGGGTGCTACAGAGAGAGAAATCATAATGTGTATTGGCGTTCCTGTGCAGGTTATTTCACCCGGTCAGTGGTTCGCCAAATGCCGCGACCGACACGGCGAGCTTATCGACGTTGATATTCGGCTTGTGGCTCCCCCCTTAGCAGGCGCATGGCTGCTGACATTTGGCGGCGCAGCGCGACGAGAAATGGACGAAGCGGAAGCCGTTGAGGTACTGGTGGCGCTGGACTCGCTGGAACAGGCCATGCTCACGCAAAGCGATCCGCTGACCGGTTTTGCCGATTTATTGTCTCGCACGCCTGAATTACCGGAGCATTTAAAAAAATGACTATCTCACCCCAAAATCCTGTTTGTCCACTGGCGGATAAAGGCTTTCTGGTTACCGATGCGCAAACGCTCCCGTCGTTGATTAATGCGCATCCGACTCTGCTGGTTTTGCTGCAAAGTGACCCCAACAAACATCCGGAAGTCGCCGACAGTTGGGTCATTATCCCGGAGATCCTCAAGCAATTTCCGGCGACATCTTATACCGCGGCATTTGCGGATAGCGAACAGAGTGAACTGATCGCCCGGGAGTATCGCATTCTGAAATATCCGGCGCTGCTTTTCTTTCGCCAGCACCGTTTTGTCGGCAGTCTGGCGGGATTATATAGCTGGCAAGAATACTCTCAGCGGGTGGCCGCATTGCTGACTACACCGGGCTATCGTCAGGATATTCCCGTTATTACGCAATAGAATGAAAGGTAACACACGTGAATCATTCCAGAACTATTCCAGTCGTTAATATTGCCGGACCAGGATCGCAGCCAGAAGAGGAAGACTTTAACTTTCTTCCCATCCCCGCCGGCATTAATCTCCCGCTGACGCCGGTTTTACCGGAACAGGCGCTGCCCGCTGAGCTCCGTGTTGCCAGACACATCCTGACTACGCTTATTCGCGATATGGATAACCCGGTGGCAACGCTCCCCTTTCCCCTGAGCTATAAGCTGAATGCCACTGAGCAACAGAATAGCGGTTTATTGGATCAACTGCTCGGCGAAGGTGAAATCTCCGCCCGGGTACTATTATCCGATGGAAAAGAACAGCGTATTCAGGAGACGGTTTTTACGGGCGTCTGGCGTGTACGTGAATATAACGCTGACCAGCAACGGGTTGCCGATGAAATTATCATTGGCCCGATCCCGGAGAGCATCTGGCAGACGCATCCGCAGCCGCCGATTACACCAGAATTGCCGCCACAACTGGCGGGATTGATGAATGGCGCCTTTATCGCGCATGAAATAGCCGAGCGCGTAAAACAGCCGGTAAAAGAGCCGCATATCATTAATTTAACGCTATTGCCAGTAAACGATGCCGATCGCGAGTATCTGGATCATTTTTTAGGCGAAGGCTGTAGCGCTATTTTTTCACGCGGATATGGTAAATGCCGGATTGTAAGCACGCATTTTCCCGGCGTATGGCGGGTCAATTATTTCAATGATATGAACACATTACTGCAAGATATGATTGAGATAGCGGACATTCCTGATATCGCCGTTGCAGGCATCGACGATATCGAAGATGCCTACACGGGGCTAAAAAATACGTTGGAATGGTTGAAAGAATACCCGGTCACAGAAAATGAGCCAGTGGTGCGCATGGAGTGCAAAGTATGTTGGTGGGTTTACGACCCTGCGCTGGGCGATGATGTATGGCAAATTCCACCCGGCGTGCCCTTCAACCAGTTACCTGATTACTGGTGCTGTCCGGTTTGCGAAACCAGTAAGTCCGGGTTTATGGTGATCGATGAAGGTAATAATTCGTGCAAAGATTGACCGTCTATTCTCACCCGCTATGGATTACCTGGCAGGAGGCGCCGATCGGTCGTTTGTTACAGGGCGCAACGCCGGTATACGCAAAAACGCTTATTTCACGTTTGTTTACGTTGTGCGCTCAGGCGCACAACGCAGCGGCGGCTTTACTGTTGTTTCCTGAAGAGAAGCCAGATATGCAGGCCGCACAACAAGAGTTGGCGCGAGAAACGCTCCGTCGCGCGTTGACCGACTGGCTCCCCCTGTTTAGCCACCGACAGGCAACCGCTGAAGAATGGGCGTTGTTACGTCGCGGAGAGTTATCCCCGCTGGCAAGCACAATCTTTTTTGACGATGATCCTCAGACCTGGCTTGCCGCTGGCGTAAAGGGCTGGGAAGCCTGGTTTTTGCAAGAGCGTTCTGAAACCGCCCGCTGGCTGGCGGCAGTACAGAATATCATTACACCTACACTACCGATGGCGTCGTCCCCGGACCATACGTTAATAACCCATGGTCCCCTGGATGTCTCGCCTCTGGCTATCGAATATCCGCTGCTGTCAGCCTGTTGTCTTAGCGGAAAAACGACTGCGCTACGTCTGCTGGCCCGCTGCATTACGCTCGCCCGAAGTTTGAGCGCCCTTCCTACCCTACGCTGGAATCGTTTTGATGATGGCGAGTGGAAAATAGCAGTAGTGGAAACCGCGCGAGGATGGTTAGTTCATCAGGCCAGACTGACGACGTCAGGTAATATTACCAAATTCAGGCAGTACGTCAGTCCATGAACCAATGTCGTATAACACGCCATAGTTACGACCATAATCAACAGACCCCATATCGGCAAATGCCAAACCAGCAAAACCGAGACGCGTCCAGCTTTGCGGGGAACCGCTGGAGTCACCATCTTCCGGACGATTGGCGTTGACCTGATACTCCCACTGTCCAAAACCGGTTAGTTGATCGGTAATTTGAGTCTCGCCTTTAATACCCATACGGATATAAGATTGATCGCCATCCGTACTATGATTACTGGAAAAATAATGCAGGCCGTCGACCTTGCCATACAAATCCAGTTTATTGCCATCCTTGTTATAGATTTCTGCTGCGTTGGCGGCTCCAGCCATCATCACGGCTGCGGCTACCGCAGATAACACCACTACTTTTTTCATTTTATATGCCTTATTTGTCTTATTTTTGGACTTTCCGCAAAACCTGCTCGCGGAACTGTCCGGGACAATATCACTAACAATTACCGTGCGTTAAGTTTCAAAGTGTAATATTAGCTTGCTATGTATTAGTGATGTTAAAATGCAAGTTAAGCATGGCTACATCAATGGTGTGCCCTGTTTTCTGCTGTAATAACAAGGGGGTGACCAGTAGAGAACTGGCTTACGGTCGGGGATGCCGAGGTGAGAATGGCACTGAACACTCTGCTGACACTTCATTAAGACGGAATCATAATCAAGTCAGTTGAGGCCACAGCCCTTCTTATTTTTGTGTATAATTTGTTACGTTTACATTTATTTTTAAATTAGCGTTATGAAAATATCAGTACTACTGAAATAGCACTTCTTCGCTTCGCGTATTTTTACTATGGTTAATTATCACATAGCGCAAACGGTCATTTGTGTATCACTATTCATAAGATTAACTATTTACCAGTGGTAATAAACATAAAAGTAAGTCAAGGGACAACAACAATACTGAAACTCTAAATGTTGATATTTTGAGTCATGCCGTTACAAACAAATACGATATTCTTAATTGCACTACTCCCTTTTCGGGGTAGTTTTATAGAAGGATGTTTTTTATTGTTCGAGAGCCATGCTCCTTTAGTATAAAGGTGAACGTAACAGGAAAGATAAAGCGTCTCAAAAACAGACCATATGGGTATAACTATTATGCAAAAAACGTCACTATTTTTTTCAGCCGCCGCGATAACGTTAACTCTGATGGCGTCATCGGCATCAGCGGCAACGCCAACCGCCGCACAAAATGAAGCTACGTCGACCGTTAAACAAGAAATTACAGAAAGCATTAACCGTTACCTTTATTCAATAGATAAGGCAGACCCAACGTTAGGCAAGCAGCTTTTTTATGTTTCACCGGAAACCAGTTTTATTCATCCACGCGGTCACGAACGCGGATGGTCGCAGATCGCTGAAAATTTTTATGGCACCACTATGGGTAAAACGTTCAGCAAACGCACGTTAAAACTGGACGCTCCCCCGGCTATTCATGTGTATGGCAATGCCGCCGTTGCAGAGTTCGACTGGCATTTTACCGCGGTACGCCGTGATAATGGGCAGACTCAACACACGACAGGCCGCGAAAGCCAGGTATGGGCGAAGATACCAAACACAGGATGGCGAATCGTTCATGTCCACTACTCCGGTCCAGCCAAAACCGGCGTTGGAGAAGGCTATTAAGCTTTGCTTTTCAGGTTATGGCGCAGATGAACATTCTGCGCCAGTTAAGACGAACTCAGGTCAGTTGATAGCGCTTATCCGGTATCCGTTTTGCCGGAATATCCCTTTCATCATTCATTTGCAGTAAATCGATTTCTATCGCATTGCATATCGCATCCAGCGGTAAATCATTATTTTCAGTACCGAACGGATCTTCCAACTCTTCCGCTAACGCATCCAGCGCGATAAACGTATAAGAAATCAGCACCGAAATAAACGGCGTCATATAGTGCAGATCAACCACCAGTGCAAATGGCAACATAATGCAGAAAAGATAAACCGTACGATGCAAAATTAACGTATAGGCAAAAGGCACCGGCGTGTTGGCGATGCGCTCACAGCCGGCCAACACTGACGACATATCATTTAAGCGGTTGTTGAGGCTATGAAATAAAATATCGGAAAGCTTTCCGCTGCGGCGGCGAATCGCCAGCCACTCTCCCATCAGCAATAAGATACGGTTAGCGGGGGAATGGGAAGCGACAACTTTCTGTAACGCCTCCTGGTCAAGATAGTTTCCCAGAACTTGCGTTTGAGGCTGTCGACGCAATGTCATACGCAAACAGTGGGCAAAAGCGATTTGTAACCGAACAAAATCCTCGATACCGCGTTCATCAGGCAAGGTTGTTTTCACCTCTCGCAGTATTGAGCGTGAAGCGATCATCAACTGCCCCCACAAATGTCGGGCTTCGACGTAACGCGCATAACAGGCATTATTGCGAAACCCAAGAAAAATGGCGATAGCGACGCCCAGTATGCTAAACGGCGCAAGGGTAAACTTAATACCCAGCATTGTGTACCAGGGCAGCATGATAATAACGGCGATAGAAAGAAGAAAGTTAAGGAGCAGTCGTGAAAAGATTTTAGATAACACGGAACCATGCCAGACAAATATCAGGCGAATCCAGTGCTGTTGTGGTCTAACGATCATGATTATCTTCAGCAGGTGAAAAAGCACTGTCATTAAACGTGATCCAGATCAAGGTTGCAAGCTTCTGGTGATACACGGATTCCCTGCTCTGTAGAACATTTTTTTGCATGGTGCTGACAGGCGTTGGAAAAAAACAACCAAATGTATGTTGTAACTAAAAAGACATTTCAGCACATGAGATATATGACGGTCAACGGCTGCTATCAGTGGTATAGGGTGATTTATCGGGGAAAGCGTCAGCAACGACGCGCTACCCTACCGCTGATTCATTTGTATGACCAGCCAGTAATGAATAACGCTGACAATATACTGTTGCTGCGCTTTACTCAGCGGTTCTCCCTGAGGAATCTGGTGCCACTTCGCCAGGCACCCGCGACAGCAGGTTGCCGTCGCATGTTGCGCGATAAATACCGGATGGCCCCGCATCGGCGTTTGCTTACCATCATTCGCCGGGTGAGCTGGCACCAGTCGCTGGGCGATAAAATCGGCGGCGTGTTTATCAATCACCTCCGCGCCTTTATCCCAGCAATATTGTCTTTCTTTTATCCCGAGACGAAAGCGCGAACGAAATGTCGATCGCGCCAGGCGGGCAAAGAGCGGTTCAAGCGCATTCATCAGTATACCAAACGTCCTAACGTTTGTGTTAATTGTTCAAGCGCGGCGATACCTGCCAGAGAGTTTCCCGCAGGATCCAGCTCCGGACTCCAGACGGCAATCGCCATTTCATGCGGCACAATGGCGACAATACCGCCGCCCACGCCGGATTTAGCGGGCAATCCCACCCGCCAGGCAAACTCGCCGGCATTCTGATACATACCGCTGGTCGCCATTAGCGCATTAATCTGCCGGGCCTGCATGGGGGTAACTACCGGCTCGTCGAGATGAAACGCCTCGCCCTGATTCGCCAGAAAGACAAACGTCCTCGCCAGTTCCATGCAGCTCATTTTCAACGCACAGTAGTGGAAGTAATTTTGCAACACGGTAGGCACATCATGATGAAAATTACCGAATGATTTCATCAGCCAGGCAATAGCGGCGTTACGGGCGGAATGCTCAAATTCAGAGCGCGCGACCGTAGCGTCATATGTAATATCCGATACGCCGCAAAGCGCGCGCGCAACTTCCAGCATCCGCTGACGCGGCGCGCTAAGCCGCCCTTGCAACATGTCGCATACCACCAGCGCGCCCGCATTAATAAATGGATTACGCGGGATGCCTTGTTCCATCTCTAACTGAACCAACGAATTGAACGGCGAGCCGGAAGGATCTTTTCCGACACGCTGCCAGATCTCCTCTTCCGGATAATGACGCATCGCCATCACCAGACTGAGCACTTTCGAAATAGACTGAATAGAGAAGCGTTCGTGCGCATCGCCCGCCTGATAATGCTGCCCGTCCACGGTACAAATCGCTATTCCCAGCTTTGAACCCTCGACGGACGCTAATGCCGGAATATAGTCAGCTACTTTGCCCTGGCCAATGAGGGGGCGAACGCGCTGTAAAATCGTTTCTAAAATTGCATTATCCATGGCCCTGGCCACAACATGCTCCTTGCTCGCAGGTCTGAAAAGGCCTGCGAGTATAGCAGAGGGCGCCACGCGACGTCAGGGCGATTAGACGCGGTTCTTCCAGACGGTCTGCACATTACAAAATTCGTGTAAACCAAAGTGCGAAAGCTCGCGACCGAAGCCGCTTTTCTTCACCCCGCCGAATGCCACACGCGCATCGCTGGCGCTGTACCCATTAATGAATACCCCACCGCACTCAAGACGCGCCGCCATCTCCGCGGCCAGCGTATCGTCGGCGGTAAAGATCGTCGCCGACAGGCCAAACTCACTGTCATTCGCCAGCGCGAGGGCGTGCTCCGCATCTTTTGCAACGGTAATGGCGGCAACAGGCCCAAAAAGCTCCTGACGAAATGCCGTCATGTCAGGAGTGACATCCGCCAGAACGGTCGCGGCATAATAGTTGCCCTCCCCGGCGATTTTCTCGCCGCCCAACAGTAGCCGTGCGCCTTCGGCGACGGAAGCCTGCACCTGTTGATGGAGTTCATCACGCAAATCAAAGCGCGCCATCGGCCCCAGATCATTCTCTTCAACCAGAGGATCCCCCATCTTTAATGCTGCGGCAGCCGCCACAAAACGATCGTTAAACGCCTGCGCAATGCCCTCTTCGACAATAAAACGTTTGGCGGCGGCGCAGACTTGTCCGGTGTTTTGATAGCGTCCGGCAACCGCGGCTTTTACCGCCAGCTCGAGATCGGCATCATTGAGTACAATAAACGGATCCGAGCCACCCAGTTCCAGTACGCACTTTTTCAGCGCCGCCCCAGCCTGAGCGCCAATCGCCGCGCCGGCGCGCACGCTACCGGTCACCGTCACCGCCGCGATTCGCGGATCGTTAATCATCTGACTCACGCCCTCATTATTGGCATTCACCCATCCATAGACGCCAGCGGGAGTACCGGCTTCCGTCAAGATTCGGGCTATCATCTGCGCGCAACCCGTGACATTGGGCGCATGTTTTAACAAGTAGCTATTCCCCGCCAACAGTATCGGCACTGCCCCGCGTAACACCTGCCATAAAGGAAAATTCCACGGCATTATCGCCAGAATGACGCCCAGCGGACGGTATTCAATCACCGCCTGCTGATTTTCTACCAGCGTAGGCTCAGGATTCAGCATTGCCGGACCATGTTCCGCATACCAGTCGCATAACGCAGCGGATTTCGTCACTTCCGCACGCGCCTGCTTTATAGGCTTACCCATTTCACGCGTAATACATTGCGCCATCTCTTCTGCATGAGCGCGAAGCGCCTGACCAATATCGCGTAATGTTTGCGCCCGTTGCGCTACCGATGTCATTTTCCACTTTTTGAAACCGCTCGCCGCCAGACTCAGCGCATGTTCAATCTCTTGCGCGTTAGCCCAGGGCATTGCCGCCAGCGTCTGGCCGGTCGCAGGATTAACGGATAACGCCTGTGTTGCAGTCATCATGGTCATGTTCTTTCTCTCGTTATCAGGGGAGTTGTACCATCATGACGCCCTTTACCCTTTCTGAAAAATGAATAATATTAACCAGACTATTCACGAATTGAGAAAACCATGGACCTGACGCAACTGGAAATGTTTAACGCTGTCGCTCTGACGGGCAGCATTACGCAGGCGGCGGCAAAAGTGCACCGCGTTCCGTCCAATCTGACCACGCGTATCCGCCAGCTTGAAGCCGACCTGGGCGTCTCTCTGTTTATTCGCGAAAACCAGCGACTCAGGCTGTCACCAGCCGGGCATAACTTTTTACGTTACAGCCAGCAGATCCTGGCGCTGGTTGATGAAGCCCGTATGGTGGTTGCCGGAGAGGAACCGCAAGGACTGTTTTCACTCGGCGCGTTAGAAAGTACTGCCGCCGTACGTATCCCCGCGCTGCTGGCGGGTTATAACCAGCGTTACCCTAAAATTCAGTTCGCGTTAACGACCGGTCCTTCCGGCGCCATGCTGGATGGCGTGCTCGAAGGAAAGCTGAACGCCGCCTTTATTGATGGCCCGCTAATGCATCCGGGGCTGGAAGGTATACCGGCTTACCAGGAAGAGATGATGATCGTCGCGCCACACGGCCATTCCGTCGTTTCGCGGGCCAGCGAGGTGAATGGTTATAACATCTATGCTTTTCGCGCCAACTGTTCTTACCGACGGCATTTCGAAAGCTGGTTTCATGCCGATGGCGCGACCCCCGGTACGATTCACGAAATGGAGTCATATCATGGAATGTTGGCGTGCGTAATTGCCGGCGCAGGTATTGCGCTGATGCCAGCAAGTATGCTCAACAGTATGCCAGGACATCATCAGGTGGAAGCCTGGCCGTTGGCGGAGAAGTGGCGCTGGCTTAGCACCTGGCTAATGTGGCGACGCGGGGCGATGACGCGTCAACTTGAGGCCTTTATCGAGTTACTTAACGCCCAACTGGCGAGCGCCGACTGAAGACGAAACGGCCTGCGAAGTAAATGAGAAGCAGGTCACAAAATGATTGTCTTTTCGCCAGTAAACGTTTTAAGATCGCGGTCTCACCTTCTCGCAACTAACCCGAAATATTTTTATGACAATCAATCCAGTTTCCCGCAAGGTCGCGTGGCTACGGGTAGTTACGCTTGCTATTGCCGCTTTTATTTTCAATACCACAGAATTTGTGCCGGTTGGTTTGCTATCAGACATTGCTGAAAGCTTTCATATGCAAACCGCGCAGGTCGGCATCATGCTAACCATTTACGCCTGGGTAGTTGCCGTTATGTCGCTGCCTTTTATGCTTCTTACCAGTCAAATGGAGCGCCGTAAGCTACTCATTTGTCTGTTTGTTTTGTTTATTGCCAGCCATGTGCTCTCCTTTCTGGCATGGAACTTTACCGTGCTGGTCATTAGCCGTATTGGTATCGCTTTCGCCCACGCTATTTTCTGGTCGATAACCGCCTCGCTGGCGATCCGCCTGGCCCCTGCCGGGAAACGCGCGCAGGCATTAAGTCTGATAGCGACCGGCACCGCGTTGGCCATGGTGCTTGGGCTGCCGATAGGTCGCGTTGTTGGTCAGTATTTTGGCTGGCGCACCACCTTTTTTGCCATCGGCATGGGCGCATTAATTACGCTGCTATGTCTGATTAAGCTTCTACCGAAATTGCCGAGCGAGCATTCCGGCTCACTAAAAAGTTTACCTTTGCTATTCCGGCGCCCGGCGCTAATGAGCCTCTATGTACTAACCGTCGTTGTGGTGACTGCGCATTACACAGCTTATAGCTATATTGAACCGTTCGTTCAGAATGTCGCCGGGCTCAGTGCGAATTTTGCTACCGTCCTGTTACTGATCCTCGGCGGCGCCGGGATCATCGGCAGCCTTGTGTTTGGTAAACTGGGTAATCGTCATGCCTCGTCGCTCGTCAGTATCGCTATTGCCCTGCTGGTTGTCTGTCTGCTTCTGCTGCTGCCTGCGGCGGATAGCGAAGCGCATCTGGCCATACTGAGCATTTTCTGGGGCATCGCGATTATGGTGATAGGGCTTGGTATGCAGGTGAAAGTACTGGCGCTGGCCCCGGACGCGACCGATGTCGCAATGGCGCTATTTTCAGGCATCTTTAATATTGGTATTGGCGCTGGCGCGCTGGTAGGCAATCAGGTGAGTTTGCACTGGTCAATGTCGGCCATCGGCTATATTGGCGCCATACCCGCCTGTGCCGCGCTGGTATGGGCTGTGCTCATATTCCGCAAATGGCCAGTGACGCTGGAAGAACAACCGCATTAAGACATTCGTCTGCCGGGAACAGGTTTCCGGCAGACGACAATGCGCCTTAGTGGTACGTTTTAATAATTTCCAACACGCCGTTGATAATAAATTGCACGCCCATACACACCAGCAGGAATCCCATTAAGCGGGAGATCGCTTCAATCCCCCCTTTACCCACCAGCCGCATAATAGCGCCAGAACTGCGTAAGCATCCCCACAGGATCACCGCCACGGCAAGAAAAATAATCGGCGGCGCGACCATAATGACCCAGTCGGGAAACTCGCCGCCATGACGCACCGTGGAAGCGGAACTGATGATCATTGCGATGGTCCCCGGTCCTGCGGTGCTTGGCATAGCCAGTGGAACAAACGCAATATTGGCCGTCGGTTCGTCTGCCAGCTCCTCCGATTTGCTTTTCGCTTCCGGCGACTCATGCGCCTTCTGCTGCGGGAAAAGCATTCTGAAGCCGATAAACGCCACGATTAACCCCCCGGCGATCCGTAGCCCTGGAATCGAAATACCGAAGGTGTTCATAACTAACTGCCCGGCATAGTACGCCACCATCATAATAGCGAAGACATAAACCGAAGCCATATAGGACTGCCGGTTGCGTTCCGCACTATTCATATTGCCCGCAAGGCCAAGAAACAGCGCCACGGTGGTTAGCGGATTGGCTAACGGGAGCAGTACGACCAGCCCCAATCCAATCGCTTTAAACAAATCCATCATAATACTATCTCTTACCCATCAGCGTTTCATGAACCGGAAGTATAAAGTGAAATTGCCCAGGCGCGCCATTTCGCCAGTGTGCAAGTCAATATTTTTTACAACCTATAACCTGTAATTATCAATTAGTTACAAGTTATCACAGCACAATACCCCGGACGCCTTTTAGCAAATCGTGGCATCGGCCAATTCATTTAGTTGACTTATACTTGCCTGGGCAATAGTATCTGACAAAATTAATTACTTGCCGGGGCAACCATTTTGAAAAGCACCAGTGATCTGTTCAATGAAATCATTCCGCTGGGTCGCTTGATCTACATGGTAAATCAAAAAAAAGATCGCCTGTTAAATAACTATTTATCCCCGCTGGATATCACCGCAACACAGTTTAAAGTGCTGTGCTCGATACGCTGCGCGGGATGTATTACCCCGGTTGAACTTAAAAAAGTGCTGTCTGTCGATCTCGGCGCATTGACGCGGATGCTCGACCGCCTGCTGTGCAAAGGCTGGATCGAAAGACTGCCGAATCCTAATGACAAACGCGGCGTACTGGTGAAGCTAACGCCGGACGGCGCGGCAATTTGTGAGCAATGTCATCAACGACCAGGGCAAGACCTGCATCAGGAATTAACAAAAAACTTAACGGCGGACGAAGTGGCAACGCTTGAGTATTTGCTCAAGAAAATTCTGCCGTAGACAAAAAAGAGGTATGACGATGTCCAGACGCAACACTGACGCTATTACTATTCATAGCATTTTGGACTGGATCGAGGATAACCTGGAGTCGCCGCTCTCACTGGAAAAAGTGTCTGAGCGTTCAGGATATTCCAAATGGCACCTGCAACGGATGTTTAAAAAAGAGACCGGTCATTCATTAGGTCAATACATCCGCAGCCGTAAGATGACGGAAATCGCGCAAAAATTAAAAGAGAGCAACGAGCCCATTCTCTATCTGGCGGAACGCTATGGCTTTGAGTCACAGCAAACATTGACCCGGACGTTCAAAAACTATTTTGATGTGCCGCCACACAAATACCGGATCACCAATATGCATGGCGAATCACGGTATATGCTGCCGCTGAACCATGGCAACTACTAGTTTGTTTATGCGCCACGCGAAGAGCACCATGAAAATGCTGTTTCCCGCCCTGCCGGGTCTGTTACTTATCGCCTCCGGATATGGCATTGCAGAACAAACTTTGTTACCTGTGGCGCAAAATAGCCGCGATGTGATGCTTCTGCCCTGTGTGGGCGATCCGCCAAATGACCTTCACCCCGTGAGCGTGAACAGCGATAAGTCAGATGAATTAGGCGTGCCCTATTATAACGACCAACACCTTTAACCTCTTTGCCCCGTTTTGCGGGGCATTTTTTTAGTACCGTCTGGCTATGACAAGTCCGCCGCTATTACCCCGCGGCATGGTCTGAAATTAGCGTTTGTCTTCTTAGTAACATAATGCCTCATCCCCTGACGCGCGCAGTACGGCGCACACGAAATCCAAACACATTGATATAGAGTCCAGCCATAATCAGTACTGCGCCCGCAAGCTGCATCCCGGTCAACGTTTCCCCGAGTAACACCGCGGCGCTCGCCAGCCCGACTACCGGCACCAGCAATGATAACGGCGCCACGCGCCAGGTCTCATAGCGCCCCAGTAACGTGCCCCAGATGCCGTAGCCAAGTATAGTGGCGACAAAAGCCAGATAAAGCAGCGACAATATCGTCGTCATATCGATGGTAATAAGGCTTTGCGTAATGTGATCCGCCCCCTCCAGTAGCAGCGATGACAGCAGGAACGGCAGGATCGGGATCAGCGCGCTCCAGACCACCAGCGACATCACCGCCGGGCGCGGACTATGTTGCATAATTTTTTTATTAAAGATATTGCCGCAGGCCCAGCTAAATGCCGCCGCCAGTGTCAGCATAAATCCCGACATCGCTATATGCTGTCCGTTGAGACTGGCTTCAATCAATACCAGTACACCTATAATCGCCAGGGCGATCCCCGCTAACTGCTTACGTTGTAACCGCTCACTAAAAACAAACGCCCCCAATGCCATGGTAAAAAAGGCCTGCGCCTGTAATACCAACGACGCCAGTCCTGCGGGCATACCAAACTTTATCGCGCAAAAGAGAAAGGCGAACTGCCCAAAGCTTATCGTCAGCCCATAGCCCAGCAACAGCGTAAGCGGGACTTTAGGCCGGGCGACAAAGAAAATTGCCGGAAACGCCACCAGTAAAAACCTTAATCCTGCCAGCAATAATGGCGGCATATGGTGCAGGCCTACTTTGATGACAACAAAATTGAGCCCCCATACGACAACCACCAGTAACGCCAAAAAACCGTCTTTACGCGACATCATCGGCCCCTGTCATTATTAAAATTTTGTAAAAAGGTAAGTTATCGGAAATCAGTGCGCCATAACAGGACTTTTCTTTTTACCGTGAGCATGGCATTGAACAACACACGATGGGCAAAATCCTGCGTTATGGTATGTTAAGACTACGCTATAGCGTACAGACATCATGCTTTTGCGGGCACGGTAGATTAAAACGTCCCGATACGTAACCTCCATTTCAGGCAGGAAAAATGAATCCAGGATTGAGACGTTCGACGTTGGCTCTACTCGCCTCATCGCTGTTATTGACAATTGGACGCGGCGCCACGCTCCCCTTTATGACCATCTATCTTAACCGTCAGTACGGTTTAGGCGTGGATCTGATTGGCTACGCGCTGACCAGCGCGTTAACGATCGGCGTCATCTTTAGTCTTGGCTTTGGGATTCTGGCGGACAAGTTTGATAAAAAGCGCTACATGTTACTCGCGATTATCGCCTTCGCCTGCGGATTTATCGCCATCCCAATGGTGCATAATGTCGTACTGGTTGTCCTGCTTTTTGCGCTTATTAACTGCGCCTATTCGGTTTTTTCTACCGTCCTGAAGGCCTGGTTCGCCGATAACCTCACCGCGACAACAAAAACACGGATTTTTTCGCTCAACTATACCGTACTCAATATCGGCTGGACGGTTGGCCCGCCGCTCGGCACGCTGCTGGTGATGCAAAGCATCAATTTACCCTTCTGGCTTGCCGCTATCTGTTCCGCATTTCCGCTGGTCTTTATTCAGGTATGGGTGACACGTTCGGTTGCCGCCAGCGAGGGGAAAAATGCCGCTATCTGGTCTCCCTCCGTTCTGCTGCGCGACAAAGCATTATTGTGGTTTACGCTTTCGGCATTTCTGGCCTCCTTTGTGGGGGTTGCCTTTGCGTCCTGTATTTCACAGTACGTTATGGTCGTTGCCGATAGCGGCTTCGCGGAAAAAGTGGTAGCCGTCGTCCTGCCGGTTAATGCGGTTATTGTGGTCAGTTTGCAATACGCCGTGGGCCGTCGACTTACCGCCGTCAATATTCGACCAATGATGACGACCGGCACCGTCTTTTTTATCGCCGGGCTCATCGGATTTATTTTTTCAGGCGACAATCTGTTTTTTTGGGGGCTTTCAGCGGCAGTATTCACGATTGGCGAAATTATTTATGCCCCCGGCGAATATATGTTAATTGACAACATTGCGCCTGCCGGGATGAAAGCCAGCTATTTTTCAGCGCAATCGCTGGGCTGGCTGGGTGCGGCGGTAAACCCGCTGGCCAGCGGCGTCATCCTGACGACGCTTCCCGCCTGGTCGCTTTTCGTTGTCCTGATAATCGCCATTGTGTTCGCCTGGGCACTGATGTTAAAAGGAATGCGGATTACCCCTACGCAACAGGCTATCACCTGTTAATTATCTGCAGCCAGTCATGTGCGCTGTTTCTGGCGCACTGGGTTAACCCTATATATTGCAGGCTAATTATCTGCTGTAACTGCGGTAATTCAGGAATATTCCTGGGCGCTGACGAAAATATTCTAATGCTTTACCCTTCCAGTAAAATAAATACGCAATTCAGACTTTGCTTAAGTATAAATTAGTACTATAGTTTGTACGAGGTTTTTTAAAAAAGAGGATGCACGCTAAAATAAGGAGAAACGAGATGTTAGGTAGTATTAACCTTTTTATCGTTGTATTAGGAATTATTTTATTTTCCGGATTTCTGGCCGCCTGGTTCAGTCACAAATGGGATGATTAATGAACGGAGATAATCCCTCGCAGAGCCGGCCCCTTGCTGCATCGTTGCGCAAGGGGCCGCTTTTGTCTGGATGGCAGGCAAAAAAAAACCGCCGGTTCACCAGCGGTAAATGCTTGCATGGATAGATTTGTGTTTTGCTTATACGCTACCGGGCAAATTCTTGCGAGGATAACGGATCGCTAACGACTGTAGCACCGTCAATATCAATGAAGCTTAAACGATACGCAACCAGACCTGAATAAGACATTATGGGACCTTTTGTCCCCAGGGCGCTTTTACAAGACCCATAGTATCAGGCCAGCCGCATGCCCCGTATGGCTGACCTGGATATTGCCGGTTAGCGCGCGTTATTTTTGCAATCGGTTCACGCGGACAAGCGGTTCCTTCGCTTTCTTGTCCAGATTTGATCCGGCTGAACTTCCCGCCCATCAAATACGGCGGAAGGAATTATCACGTTAATCTCGCCGGACTTATCACGAAATACATAGCGATCGTCGCCTTTATGATCAATAAGGTTGCCGCGCAGCGAAACGGTCGCGCCATCATGCAGGGTTTTTGCCTGTTCGATGGTCATTTTTTCTGCATCATCCGTACCGCGATAACCATCCTCAATAGCATGAGGCGGCGGCGGTGCCACGTCTTTTTTTAATCCCCCCTGATCTTCCGCTAGCGCGTAAGGCATTATCAGAAAACTTAAAAATGCAGCCACCTGTAGTTTCATGCTCTCTCCTTAATAACGTCTATTTGACGTATTAAGTCTGGCCGCTATTTTTAGTTTTTACAAACATGAATTTACCCGCAGAATATTAAGCAATAAAATCAACCCATCCGGATTAATATGCAACCGATATCAGCGCCAGTGAGCGCGAAAGCGTAACGGCGTAATAGTTAACTTGCCACATAGCTGAAGTCATATGCATCAACGTCTGGATAGCAATTCAGAATAATCGGCTTTATTTTTTGAGGATAATGGCCTTCCACATAATCAATGACAGTCATCGCCGTAAGAAAGTAAGCAAGTTATGCAACAGCGGGTTTGTTGGTAACTGGATAAAATAATCATTCACTGACAATGTCATAAAATAAATATGCCATACTTGAGAAGAACGAACAGATTTCATTTGTCTCTGTAACGGAAAAATAAACGATGAGATTAGAACAGCACGATATTGTCACCCTTGATGAAGCCGAATCCGTCGATAGCCTGACAAAAAAACTTGGTGATTTACTGGTTAACCAGAAACTCCGTCTGACCAGTGCAGAATCCTGCCCTGGCGGGAAACTGGCGTCAGCATTGTGCGCAGCAGAAGATACGCCCTCATTTTACGGTGTGGGGTATGTCACCTTTACTGATGAAGCCAAAGCAAAAATCTTACGCGTACAACGCCACAGTCTTGCCGAACATACCGCCGTCAGCGAAGCGGTTGTTACTGAAATGGCACAGGGCGCTAAGGATCAGGCTGAGGTCAATATCAGCATAGCGATCAGCGGCTATGGCGGTCCGGAAGGCGGCGAAGATGGCACGCCGGCGGGCACAGTTTGGTTTGCCTGGAATATTAACAATACAACTTTTACAAGCCGACAACATTTCAACGGAGATTGTCAGGAAGTATTGGAAAAATGCGTACGCTTCGCCCTCGCTGAATTGCTTTTTCTGTTAACGAAGAAAGCATAAACAATAATTTCATCTGACCGGTCAGAATAACTCCCGGTCAGAATAAAAAAATGCGAGCCTATGGCCCGCATCGTATGTGCAATATTTCAGAATATATTTATGAAATATCAGCAGTAAAATTAATTGCCGGATTTCCGTCCGCCACTGTGGCTATTCTGGCCACCTTTTTTACCCGCTTCAGATGCACGTTGTGGGTCGTTTTTAAAGTTCCCACCGCTATGCTGGCCGCCTTTACGACCTGCTTCTGAGGCTTTCTCTTTATCTTCTGCAAAATTACCGGAACCGCCGCGATGTTCTGCCATAATATAATCCTCATGATGATGTTGCGTTTTAAATATGATATGTCTTCTCATATCATGTGATACAGTTCTAAATCTAGTCGCCCTGTGCGCAGTGTTAAATTCATTTCTGCATTATTTACATAATACCACCACATGGCGGAAAATATATTTTTTGAAAACATCAACAGCGAAGCGGTAATAAATCTTTGGCAATCAAGCCACCACGGGAAAATAAGTAGAAAAATCCGAATGCACGCCCTCGTTATATTCAGACAACTTAACCCCATAAATTTAACTGGCTGTCATCAGAAGTGCAGGATTCATTTTCAGGCGGTTGTTCGACAGTGCCGAACAACCGTATCAGCTTAGTGATCGAGCCCACGATATTGCAATATGGTGTCAATATGCGGTTCATGTCCACGCCAGGCTGAATAAAGCGTTTCTAAATCAGTACTATTCCCCCGGGAAAGGATAGCATCACGAAAACGCTGCCCGTTTTCACGCGTCAGGCCGCCCTGCTCTACAAACCATTGATAACCGTCATCCGCTAACATTTGCGTCCACAGGTAGGCGTAGTATCCCGCTGCGTAGCCGCCGCCGAAGATATGGGCAAAATAACTGCTGCGATAGCGGGGCGGCACTGCCGGTAAATCAAGATGCTCGGCGGCCAGCGCCTGCTGCTCGAACTCAGCGACAGACTGCTCTGCTACGCTCTCCTCCAGCATATGCCAGCGCATATCCAGCAATGCGGCGCCGAACAATTCAGTCATATCGTAACCTTTATTAAATAAACTCGCCTTGCGCATTCTTTCCTGTAAATCAGCAGGCATTTTTTCACCGCTGTCGACATGACGCGCGTAGCGTTCGAACACACGTGGATGGCTCGCCCAATGCTCATTAATCTGGGAGGGAAACTCGACAAAGTCGCGGGGCGTATTGGTACCTGAAAGCGTGGCATAGCGCTGAACGGCAAACAAACCATGTAACGTATGACCAAACTCATGGAAGAGCGTAATAACGTCGTCCCAAAGCAGCAATGCAGGCTGCCCATCAACCGGTTTCTGATAGTTACATACATTGTATATAACGGGCCGGGTTTCATTGAGTGTGGATTGCTCGACAAAATTCCCCATCCACGCGCCGCCGCTTTTCGAGTCCCGCGCGAAGAAGTCGCCATAAAATAACGCCATGCCGACACCATCGGAGTCGAAAATCTCCCACACCCGAACATCAGGGTGGTACACCGGAATGTCAAAACGCTCGACGAAGGTGATGCCGAATAGCTGGTTGGCGGTCCAGAAAACCCCCTCTTGCAACACCGTATTTAAGGCAAAATAGGGCTTCAGTTGCGCTTCATCTAACGCATATTTTTCCCGCCGTACCTGTTCGGCATAGAACATCCAGTCCCAGGCCTGAACGGTGTAGCCGCCCTGCTCACCATCAATGACGTTCTGAATTTCCGCCTGTTCATTGAGTACCCGCTGACGCGCTGGCGGCACAATGCCACGCATAAAGCTCAGTGCGGCTTGCGGCGTTTTCGCCATCTGATCGGCCATTTTCCATGCGGCATAATTGGGGAAACCCAGCAGTTTTGCCTGACAGCGGCGAATCTCTACCAGACGCTGAACGATAGCGCGGGTATCGTGGGCATCTCCTTTTTCCGCCCGAGTCCATGACGCTGCGAATAAATTTTCGCGAGTCTGGCGATCGCGCAGCGTAGCAAGCGCAGGCTGTTGCGTCGTATTAAGGAGCGGAATGAACCAGCGCTCCTCCAGGCCTTTTTCACGCGCCGCTTCAGCAGCGACGGTCATTTCTTCCGGGCTTAATCCTTCCAGACAATGCGCGTCATCTACCGCCAGCCCGCCCGCTTTACTTGCCGCCAGCAGACGCTGATTAAACTGACTCATTAAGGTCGCGGATTCAGTATTCAATACTTTCAGTCGCGCTTTATCCTCTTCGGCAAGCTGCGCGCCTGCCAACACAAAACGCTGATGGATAACATCGACCAACCGTAGCGACTCATCATCCAGCCCCAGTGAGTGACGCTGTTGCCAGACGGCATCCACGCGAGCGAATAACGCGCTATTCAGATAAATATCGTTGGAGAGCGCCGCCAGCTCGGCAGAAAAGGCCTCATCCAACCGCTGGAGTTCATCGTTAGTGTGCGCAGCCGTCATCGCGAAAAAAACGCTGGTGACGCGTGACAGAAGCGCCCCGCTTTGCTCCAGCGCCAGAAGCGTATTCGTAAAATCAGGGGCCGCCGGATGATTGACGATGGCCTCGATTTCCACGCGTTTTTGCCGCACGCCCTCATCAAAAGCAGGACGATAATGGCAATCTTTGATCCGATCAAAACGCGGTGCCTGATAAGGCAACATACTCTGGTCTAACAAAGGATTCGTCGACATTTTTCACTCCTGAAAATAGGTTGATCATAAGAGTAAGCTTCCCCCTATGCTGACCGCAACCGTGTTAACCAGGATTACCCTTTCATAAACGCCGCGTGCTATGGTAATACAACACAAAAAGCGTTGAGGAACTGTGTGATGATCGTTTTAGTAACTGGAGCAACCGCAGGGTTTGGCGAGTGCATTGCACGCCGTTTTGTTGAGAATGGACATAAAGTCATTGCCACGGGACGTCGTCATGAACGCCTGCAAGCGTTAAAAGATGAGCTTGGCGAGAACGTATTGACCGCCCAACTGGACGTGCGCAACCGCGCGGCCATCGAAGAGATGATGGCCTCTCTGCCTGCGCAGTGGCGCGATATTGATGTGCTGGTCAATAACGCCGGTCTGGCGCTGGGTCTTGAACCGGCGCATAAAGCCAGCGTAGAAGACTGGGAAACTATGATCGATACTAATAATAAAGGCTTAATTTATATGACCCGCGCCGTGCTGCCAGGAATGGTCGAACGTAATCGCGGTCATATCATTAACATCGGTTCAACCGCCGGCAGTTGGCCTTATGCTGGTGGCAACGTCTATGGCGCGACGAAAGCCTTTGTGCGCCAGTTTAGCCTGAATTTGCGCACGGATTTACACGGCACGGCGGTTCGCGTGACCGACATTGAACCGGGTCTGGTTGGCGGCACCGAGTTTTCCAGCGTCCGTTTCAAAGGCGACGATGAGAAAGCGGGTAAAACCTACGAAAATACCACCGCGCTCACGCCAGAAGACATTACCGAAGCGGTATGGTGGGTGGCCACACTCCCCGCGCATGTGAATATTAATACCGTTGAAATGATGCCTGTTACCCAATCCTTCGCAGGGCTCAGCGTCCACCGTAGCTAAGGGGGTATACCCGGTCTGCGGGCCGGGTAATCCCTGGCAAACGTATCTGCAACCAGAAACATGATCGGTATAGACCGCCACGGAAAAGTGGTAGAGTATCCGGGTCAACCGCCTAAAAAGTAAGAATGAATGACCGTCGAAACGCAGCTTAACCCTACACAGCCTGTCAACCAGCAAATTTACCGTATTCTTCGGCGTGATATCGTGCATTGTCTTATCCCGCCTGGCACGCCGCTATCAGAAAAAGAGGTCTCAACCCGTTTTAACGTTTCGCGTCAGCCGGTGCGCGAGGCTTTTATAAAGCTGGCGGAAAATGGGTTGATTCAGATCCGCCCTCAGCGCGGTAGTTATGTGAATAAGATTTCGCTTTCTCAGGTACAGAATGGCTGCTTTGTTCGGCAGGCGATCGAATGCGCGGTGGTCCGCCGTGCGGCGGCGATGATCACCGACAACCAGTGCTATCAACTGGCGCAAAACCTGCACCTGCAACATATTGCCATCGAGCGCAAACAGATTGATGATTTTTTCCAGCTTGATGACGATTTCCACCAAAAACTGGCGCAGATCGCCGATTGCCAGTTAGCGTGGGATACCATTGAAAATATCAAAGCGACAATTGACCGGGTTCGCTATATGAGTCTGGATCATGTTTCTCCGCCGGAGATGTTGCTGCGCCAGCACCATGATATTTTCTCCGCGCTGGAAAATCGTGACGGCAATGCGGTTGAGAGCGCAATGACCCAGCATTTGCAGGAAATTAGCGAATCCGTTCAGCTTATCCGTCAGGAAAACAGCGGCTGGTTTAGCGAAGAGTAACCCCCTTTAACGTCGGGGTGAGACGCCTTCTCCGCTTTCTCGCCCTGCACATTCCCGCCTAAAAAGCCGTGAGCTTGATCAAAAACAAAAAAAATCCGCAACGATAAGCGTATTTATATGTCGCCCGTCATGCGGGGAAACCTGCGGGCTTTGGCAGTAAGTTTGAAAGGAGAAAACACCATGATGACATACGATCGTAACCGTAACGCAATCACCACCGGTAGCCGGGTCATGATAAGCGGCACGGGCCATACCGGGATTATCAAAGCCATTGAGAGCGAAGGTCTGGATGCAGGTCAAATTCGCCGCGGCAAAACGGTGATTGTCGAAGGTTGTGAAGGTAAATTCGCGCCAGTCGAACTGATTCGTCTTGGCATGAACTGATACCACTGGCCGCTAAGAACCGCTCCGGCCTTCCCGGTAGCATAATGCTACCGGGTCTCTGTTACGCTATTTCAAGCGCTCGGCATATTTCGCCACGCTCGCTTTCGCGCCATATGTCAGTAAACTGTCATAGGCTTCTTGCACTTTTTGCGTAAACCGCGCCGCCTGCGGCAAATCGTTGCCGAAAATTTCAGCCATTCCCAGCAGCGCCTTAACACGACTGGCGCCTTCTTCACTGTTTGCCACGGCGCGCTGAATAACCGGCAATAGCGGATCGCTGACGTCGATCGCCTTACCCTGCTCATCCACGCCGCCAACGTAACGCATCCACCCCGCCACGCCCAGCGCCAGCAAATCAAAATCGCTATGATTAGCAAGATGCCAGCGAACGGAGTCCAGCATACGCTGCGGAAGTTTCTGGCTGCCATCCATCGCAATCTGCCAGGTATGATGACGCAGCGCCGGATTACGGTAACGCGCAATCAACTGATCGGCATAACGCTGTAAATCTACCCCCTGGACTTTCAGCGTTGGCGCCTGCTCGCGTAACATTAACGCCTGCGCGGTCAGACGATAGTTGTCGTCATCCATACAGTCATTAATATGCTGATAGCCGGCAAGATACCCCAGATAAGCCAGGAATGAATGACTGCCGTTAAGCATTCGCAGTTTCATCTCTTCAAACGGAACCACGTCGGCGACCAACGTCGCGCCCGCGTTTTCCCACTGCGGACGCCCCGCCACAAACGTATCTTCTATCACCCACTGACGAAACGGTTCACAGGCAACGCCCGCCGGATCGCGCACGCCGGTCAGTTGTTCGATTTTATCCAGCGTCTCCGGCGTGACCGCAGGGACAATCCGATCAACCATGGTTGACGGAAATGTCACGTTTTGCTCGATCCATATCGCCAGTTCCGCATCCACCTCCCGGGCGTAAGCCGTCACAACCTGACGCGTCACATGCCCATTTTCCGGCATGTTGTCTCAGGACATCACGGTAAATGCCGGTAAGCCTGCGGCTTTACGACGCGCTAACGCTTCGACAATAATACCCGGTGCCGTTAGCGGTTGATGCGGATTTTGCAGGTCGGCGGCAATCATGGGATGTTCCAGCAGAAGTTGACCCGTGGCTGGCGAATGACAATACCCTTTCTCGGTAATGGTCAGAGACACAATCGCTATTTGCGGTTCGCACATCGCCGCCAGCACACGTTCCAGACCATCAACCTGAACATGCAACGCCGCTTTGACGACGCCCACCACACGCGCCGTCCAGGCATCCGCCGACATCTCCGCCACGGTATAGAGGTTATCCTGCTGCTTTAGATCGGCAATCTGCTGTTCGCCGCCAATAAGATTAACCTCATAATAGCCCCAGTCGCTATGCTGCTCCGCAGCCAGAATATCTGTATAAACCCCCTGATGCGCGCGATGAAACGCGCCAAAACCGAGATGGACCATCCGCGCCGCCAGCGCCGCGCGATCGTAATCAGGAAGCGTCGCCTTTGCCGATAAAAGCCTGTTTTGCATTTTATAACCTCTATATTCTGAAAGCGGAACAGTCGCAGAGTAACGCCTGCCCTGGTGCATTTGGATTTACGCTAATTAAACAAAAGTGACCGGACAGCATGGCCGAAACCGCATTAACGTTCCGGCCATACCGTCGACACGATTTAACTCGTCTGGGTTGCGGAGTGGCGTAACTTCTCTGCCGCTGTCGCTTCCGCCGCATCCTCAGGCAAACTCAGGTCGCGATCTCTGACCTCCGGCATCAACAGCGCAGAAATCAGACCAATACACGAGTAGAGCACCAGCATAATTAAGATGGGCAGCCAGGAATCGGTCATGTTACAAAAGATCCCTGCGAGGACGGGGCCAAAGCCAACCGCCACCAGGCCTCCTGCCTCTTTTGAAATCGCCATCCGGGTGAAGCGATTACGCGATCCGAAAATTTCCGCCATGGTGATGTTTTCCAGCGCAAATAATCCCAGCACGGCAAAGTTATGAATAACAATGAGCGCCGCCATAATTACGCCAGGGCTATACGTTTTATCTACCACAATAGACAACATCGGCCAGGCGAGAATAATCGCGGAGATATTCAATATTATATACGGTAGCCGACGACCGTATTTATCGGACAACCACCCCAAGAGTGGGATAGTGATAAAACCAATTACGGAACTTATCATTAACGCATCGGTTGGGATAGATTTGTTAAATAATAACGTCTGAACTAAATATCCGGCAAGGAAAGTTTGAATAAGCCCGGAATTCCCCGCCTGCCCAAAACGTAAACCGGTGGCCAGCCAGAAAGATTTGCTGGTAAACATCGCGCCCAATGTATTTTCTGACGCAGGCGTTAACGCTGGCGATTTTTCGCCTTCGCTTACTTTTTCGAATACCGGACTTTCTTTCAGATTCATTCGCAGCCAGATCGCGAATATCATAACAACGACGCTCGCCAGGAAAGGAATACGCCATCCCCAGGCGATCAGTTGTTCGCGTTCAAGCGCAAAGAACATCACCGCCCAGATCGCCGTCGCGCTCAACGTACCGCAATTGGTGCCCATCGCGACCAGCGAGGAAATGATGCCACGCTTTCCTTTCGGCGCATACTCGGCCAGCATGGTACCCGCGCCGGAAATTTCCGCCCCGGCGCCCAGCCCCTGTATAATTCGCAATGTTACCAGTAATACTGGCGCAAAAATGCCGATTTGCGCATACGTCGGCAGTACGCCAATCAGCGTGGTGCAGATCCCCATCATGGTGATAGTAATAAACAATACTTTTTTTCGTCCGATGCGGTCGCCCATTTTACCAAAAACAAAGGCGCCGATAATTCTGGCTATATAACCTGCACCATAGGTGCCCATTGCCAGAATAAGCGCCATCGCGGCAGACTGTTCCGGGAAAAATATCTCATGGAAGACCAGAGCCGCGCCTAGTGAATATAACTGAAAATCCATAAATTCAAGCGCGGTGCCTAACCAGCCAGATACGGCAGCGCGCACTAAATCCTGAGTCGATCGTTCATGCTTTATTTGTGTCATATAGGCAATCTCTAAGAGGTAAGATGCGTACCACTTACTCGCAAGTATTTATATTATTTCGCAAACGTGAGTAAGACTTTGCAGCATTGACGCTGGTCTTTCTCGAAAAGCTCAATCGCGTCGGTGACATGTTGATAATCAAATGTATGCGTTATCAGCTTATCCGGATCAATAAGCCCTTTATTCAGCCAGTCAATCACGACCGGGAATTTATTGGCATTAAGACGCGATGAATAAATAGCCAGCTCTTTTCCGGTAATACCCTGCTGTACAATCTCACACGGGTCGCTGGAAAATCCCATCAGGACAATGCGTGCCGCAGGCGATTCTTCAATGCGATCAACGACTATGACCGTTTTAACCTGATAAACCCCCTTCAACGCCTGTACGGTCGTCAGTCCCATCGGGCCTGCGCCATAGATAAGCGCCACGTCCTGCTCGGTCGGATTCACCTGCCCCGTCACATTTGCCGCAATGGTAAACGGCTCAACCATGACGGCATGATGGTCTGCGATGTTGTCCGGTATGCGATGAGCATTACGGGCCGGCGCCACCGCATACTCGCTGAAACCGCCGTCACGATGCACGCCCAGCACCACCAGCGAGGTACACACATTGGGTTTACCGACTGAACAAGGGTAACAATGCCCGCAACTGATCACCGGATCGACGGATACCCGTTCTCCTATCCGGTCGCGATTGACGTTGTCGCCTACCGCGTCGATGACACCGAAAAATTCATGGCCTATGACACGGGGATATTTTGCAAAGGGATTATGTCCCCGATAAATATGGCTGTCGGAACCGCAGATACCCGCCAGTTTCACTTTAATACGAACTTCGCCAGATGCTGGCTGCAGAAGCGCGCGCGTTTCGATGGTTAATGTATTCGGTTTTTCGATTACGATGCTTTTCATTTTTCGCTCCTTACCAGTTCCACAGTGTGCCGTCTTCAAGACGGGCCACCGGCAAATAGGCTGGATCGTACGGATATTTCGCCGCCAGTTTTTCATTAAACTCAATGCCCAGTCCTGGCTTGTCGCCCGGATGCATATAGCCGCCCTCGAACGTCCAGTTATGCGGGAAAACCTCCAGCATCTGTTCGGAGTAGCCCATAAACTCCTGCACGCCAAAGTTAGGCACCCACAGGTCAAAATGTAATGCCGCGGCCATACAAACCGGCGACAGATCGGACGGCCCATGCGAACCGGTACGCACCTGGTAGAGCGAGGCAAAATCGGCAATGCGGCGCATCCCGGTAATACCACCGGCATGGGTAATCGTGGTGCGGATATAGTCAATCAATTGCTCTTCAATGAGCTGTTTGCAATCCCAGATACTGTTAAAGACTTCGCCTACGGCAATCGGCGTAACCGTATGCTGGCGGATCAGGCGGAAGCACTCCTGATTTTCAGCCGGCGTCGGGTCTTCCATCCAGAACAAACGATAGTCTTCAATACATTTGCCAAAGCGGGCAGCCTCAATAGGCGTCAGTCGGTGATGCATATCGTGCAGAAGATGTTCATTAAACCCGAACGTATTACGCACGGCGTCAAACAGCTTTGGCGTAAAATCGAGATACTTTTCCGTTGACCACAATTGTTCTTCCGGCCACTGGCCTTTTGTCGCGGGCTCATAGGCCAGTCCCTTACCTTTCGCCATGCCGTAGGTGGTTTTCATCCCCGGAACGCCGCACTGCACGCGGATTGCTTTGAACCCTTGCTCTTTATGACGCGCGTAGTCTTCCAGCACATCGTCGATGGTGTGGCCTGTAGTATGGCAATACACCATGACGCCTTCACGAGAAGCGCCGCCGAGTAACTGATACAACGGCATATTGGCGGCTTTGGCTTTAATATCCCATAGCGCCATATCAACTGCGGAAATGGCGGACATGGTGACAGGACCACGGCGCCAGTACGCACCTTTGTAGAAGAACTGCCAGATATCTTCGATGCGGTGAGCATCCCGCCCGATGAGTTGTGGACACAGATGATCGGTAAGGTACGAGGCCACCGAGAGCTCGCGTCCGTTCAGGGTGGCATCCCCCAGACCGGTGATCCCGTCTTCCGTGGTTATTTTTAAGGTGACGAAGTTACGCCCTGGACACGTAACAAAAACTTCAGCCCCTACAATCTTCATTTTTATTCCTTACATCGCATTATGGGATGCAGGAAATTTACCCAACTGAGCTACTACCATACAAGTATATTTATCTAAAAAGCGCTGCCAGATCACAAAATGTTCTGGCAGCGCGGCAATGTTACGTACGCCCCCATCCAACGACGATAATCAGCATTCCACACAGCGCGATCAGCGCGCCGCTCCAGTCATAAACCGTGAGCCGGACGCCATCGACAACACGTAACCACAGGAGCGCAGTACAGACATATACCCCACCGTAAGCCGCATAAACCCGCCCACTCGCCGCCGGATGCAAGGTCAAAAGCCAGACGAATAACGCGAGTGACGCGGCAGCGGGCAGAAGCCACCACACGCTGGCGCCGCGCTTAATCCATAGCCAGGGAAGAAAACATCCAATGATTTCACAGAGGGCGGTGACAAAGAAAAGCAGAGTCGTCTTTAGCATGAGATTCATTTGGTTACGAAATGATAAGTGATAATACAACAGAATATCGTTACGGTTATCCGGCCATTCTTGTGTATATGCCAGGCATAAGGATTGGTGTAGAATTTACAGGTGGTTTACCGCTTTTTCCCCTCTAATGAAAGGATGTTGTGATGAACAATACGCTGAGCAAACGCCTTTGCCTGACGGCAATGCTTACGTTGGCGGCCGTTGTATATACTACTTCCGCATTCGCTGAAACCAGTAAACTGGTGATTGAATCGGGAGATAGCGCACAAAGTCGTCAGGAAGCGGCGATGGAAAAGGAACAATGGAACGACACTCGCAGTCTGCGTCAGAAAGTGAATACCCGCGCAGAAAAAGAGTGGGACAAAGCCGATGCCGCCTTTGATAACCGCGATAAATGCGAGCAAAGCGCCAACATCAACGCCTATTGGGAACCCAATACTCTGCGGTGTCTGGATCGTCGTACAGGTCGCGTTATTACGCCCTGATGCAGGATAACTAAAAGGAAGTGTAAGGATACAGTATGACAAGTGACTACAAGGTCAGACTGCGCCCGCTTGAGCGTGAAGATTTACGATTTGTCCACCAGCTTGATAATAATGCCAGCGTTATGCGTTACTGGTTTGAAGAGCCGTATGAGGCTTTTGTCGAACTGTCGGATCTCTACGACAAACACATCCACGACCAAAGCGAACGGCGCTTTGTCGTCGAATGCGACGGTGAAAACGCCGGACTGGTAGAACTGGTGGAAATTAACCATGTGCATCGGCGGGCGGAATTTCAGATTATTATTTCGCCGGAGTACCAGGGAAAAGGCCTGGCGTCACGCGCGGCCAAACTGGCGATGGATTACGGATTTACCGTACTCAATCTCTATAAATTGTATTTGATCGTCGATAAAGAGAATGAAAAAGCGATTCACATCTACCGTAAACTCGGGTTTAGAGTAGAAGGCGAGCTGATTCATGAGTTCTTCATTAACGGCGAATACCGTAACACCATCCGCATGTGTATCTTCCAGCAGCAGTATCTGGATGAACATAAAACGTCCAGTTCTACGCTCCTGAAACCCACCGCGCAGTAAGCGCGGCGCGGTAGTCACGGAGAGTCGCACCGCGCCCGGTTTAGTAGTAATCGATACGATTTTTAATGGTGTAATGGTGGGACACTGCCGGCTTAACGCTCTCATCGACGATAACAAGCCGGCAGTCAACAGGGTTCGCGTACGCATCATATTCGCAGCTCTGTGTGACGTTGCCGACCTGTCGATCATCCACCCGGCTGACTGCCGTATAATCCAGCTTTTTACGGGAGTCCGTGGAGAGTTTTGCCGTCACAGAGAGCGTATTCTGCGAGTTTATGGTTGTCTTACCTAACGGATAACCTTCGCTATCATAGCGGTACTCGACCTTCATCTCTTTGCCCGTCGCCGATACCACAAAACCGTTGTCGTCCGTTTCCCAAGTCACGCCCGCCGAAGGCAACGCCGCCAGCTGGCACTTCCCCTGTAACTGCACCTTTTTTTCCAGCGTCTGAGCATCCCGGTAATAATTAGCATCCAGCACGAGCGCCAGCCCCGTATTATTCTCCAGATCGTGTAACTCAAGCGTATCAAAACAGCCTTCCTGTGAAAGCGTACCGGTGACCTGCTTCGCCACTTCGCCATTCTCACTCATCAACGTCTGGCTGAAATCCTTTACCGGACCACGTAATGGATCAAAATCAAATTCGTTCGAAAAACTGGCCATTTCCGGCGTAAAAGACTCGGGGGATTTCGGGTTATCACAACCTGCCAGTATCATGCACAATAACGTCAGTAAAAGGGGTTTCTTCACGCGTGTCACCAGGATGAAAAGATATTTATCATCATATTAGCAAATACAGTTATTTACACGAAAAATGCTAAGCTTAGAACATCGTCATTAATCACAGGAGTTCATGATGAAAATCGCAACTGCAATAGCCGCTCTGGCGTTAGTCAGCGCCCCCTCGCTGGTGATGGCGGCACCGGGATCGTGCGAGAGAGTAAAAAGCGATATCGAACAACGTATCATCAATAACGGCGTGCCGGCGGATAATTTTACGCTCACTATCGTTCCTATACGACCAGGCCGATCAGCCGGACTCACAGGTGGTGGGCCATTGCGCGAACGACACGCATAAAATTCTTTATACCCGCACCAGCAGCGGCAATGCGCCAGCCAATACCTCTCCCGCTCAGGACGGTTCATCCGCCGAACCACAATAACCTCCTCCTGCCCTCCGGGTCCGGAGGGTAACGCTCTTTGACATGGATTAATAATCCTTACTCCCAAAGGGGTAAACTCATTACATCATTAGCATGTTAATAATTTCGCTATAGTCATTAATATATAGCGAAACGATAACGACAATGGAGTGAGTGATGCCCGGAGAAAAGCAGCAAACAGGCGTTAGCCGCAGGACGTTAGTGAAATCAGCGGCGCTTGGCTCACTGGCGCTGGCTGCCGGAGGCGTATCTTTACCGTTTGGGATGCGTACCGCGGCCGCGGCGGTGCAGCAGGCTATGCGCAACGAAGAAGATAAAATCGTCTGGGGCGCCTGTTCGGTCAACTGCGGCAGTCGCTGCGCCCTGCGTCTGCATGTAAAAGATAATGAAGTCTGGTGGGTTGAAACTGATAACACTGGCGACGATGTCTACGGCAATCATCAGGTTCGCGCCTGTCTGCGGGGCCGTTCAATCCGTCGGCGCATTAACCATCCGGATCGCCTTAACTATCCCATGAAACGCGTTGGCCGCCGCGGCGAAGGCAAATTTGAACGCATTAGCTGGCAGGAAGCGCTGGACACCATTAGCGCCAGCCTGAAAAAGACCGTAGAGATCTACGGCAATGAAGCCGTTTATATCCACTATTCATCCGGCATCGTAGGCGGCAACATAACCCGCTCGTCGCCTTCCGCCTCGCCGGTGAAGCGTTTGATGAACTGCTACGGCGGTTCGTTGAATCAATACGGCTCATACAGTACCGCGCAAATTTCTTGCGCCATGCCCTACACCTATGGATCCAACGACGGCAACAGCACATCTGATATCGAAAACAGTAAACTGGTGGTCATGTTCGGCAATAATCCGGCTGAAACACGCATGAGCGGCGGCGGCATTACCTGGTTTCTGGAGCAAGCGCGTGAACGCTCAAATGCGCGCATGATCGTGATAGATCCGCGCTATACCGATACCGCTGCCGGACGTGAAGACGAGTGGATACCTATTCGCCCCGGCACCGACGCCGCGCTGGTGGCGGGAATTGCCTGGGTATTGATTAACGAAAATCTCGTTGACCAGCCTTTTCTCGACAACTATTGCATCGGCTACGATGAAAAGACCCTTCCGGCTGACGCCCCCCCCAATGGCCATTATAAGGCTTATATTTTGGGCCAGGGCGAGGACGGTATCGCCAAAACGCCGCAGTGGGCGTCACACATTACCGGCATCCCCGCCGATCGGATTATCAAACTGGCGCGCGAGATAGGTAGCGTCAAGCCGGCCTACATCTGTCAGGGTTGGGGCCCGCAGCGTCAGGCGAACGGCGAACAAACCGCTCGCGCCATCGCCATGTTTCCGATTCTGACCGGCAACGTCGGCATTCATGGCGGTAATGGCGGCGCACGCGAATCCACTTACACCATTACCATTGAACGTCTGCCGGTCCTGGAGAATCCCGTTAAAACCGCCATCTCCTGCTTTAGCTGGACGGACGCCATTGCGCGCGGCCCGGAAATGACCGCCCTGCGCGACGGCGTACGCGGCAAAGATAAGCTGGATGTCCCGATCAAATTTCTATGGAACTACGCTGGCAACACCCTGATTAATCAGCATTCGGATATTAATAAAACCCATGAAATTCTTCAGGATGAAGCAAAATGCGAAATGATTGTGGTCATCGACAATTTTATGACCTCTTCCGCGAAGTACGCCGATATTTTACTGCCGGATCTCATGACCGTCGAACAGGAAGATATCATCCCCAATGATTACGCCGGCAATATGGGATATCTGATTTTTATCCAACCGGCGACGACGCCTAAGTTTGAACGCAAGCCCATCTACTGGGTACTCAGCGAAATCGCCAGACGCCTCGGTGACGATGTGTATCAGCGGTTTACCGAAGGCCGTACCCAGGCGCAATGGCTGCAATATCTGTACGCCAAAATGCAGGCAAGAGATCCGGCATTGCCCGCGTATGACGAGCTAAAAAAAATGGGCATCTATAAACGCAAAGATCCCAACGGCCACTTTGTCGCCTATAAAAAATTTCGTGAAGATCCGCAGGCCAATCCGTTAAAAACGCCGTCCGGTAAAATCGAAATCTACTCAAGCAAACTCGCTCACATCGCCAGTACCTGGGAGCTGGCGGAAGGCGACGTGATAAGCCCACTGCCGATTTATACCCCTACTTTTGAAGGATGGGACGATCCGAAGCGGAGCACCTTCCCGCTACAGCTGTTTGGCTTTCACTATAAATCCCGTACCCATTCAAGCTACGGCAATATTGATGTTCTGCAGGCCGCCTGTCGCCAGGAGGTGTGGATAAATCCGCTTGATGCGCAAAAACGTGGTATCGCGAATGGCGATAAGGTTCGCGTCTTTAACGATCGTGGAGAAGTGCGTCTACCCGCCAAGGTCACGCCGCGTATTCTGCCGGGCGTCAGCGCGATGGGTCAGGGCGCATGGCATAATGCGGATATGGCTGGCGATAAAATTGACCACGGCGCCTGCATCAATACGCTCACGACGCTGCGTCCTTCCCCCCTGGCAAAAGGGAATCCTCAACATACAAATCTGGTGGAAATCGAAAAAATCTAAGCCGCCTGCTCCGGGGCGTTTTTACGCGCCCGGAGCTCCCCGTTTTGCGAACACAACGACATTTAAAACTCTTTTTTGGATGAGCATAGTGAGGAGCTGTTATGAAAATCACCAACCCTGAGGCATTAATGGCGGCCAGTATCAGCCGACGAAGCCTGGTGAAAACCTCCGCTATCGGTAGCCTTGCGCTTGCCAGTAGCGCTTTCACCCTTCCGTTCTCCCGCATCGCCCACGCCGCAGCAGACCTCGCATCTGGCAATATGGCAGAAAAAGCGGTCTGGAGTTCATGTACCGTTAACTGCGGCAGCCGCTGCCTGCTGCGCCTGCACGTAAAAGATGACACCGTATATTGGGTTGAATCAGATACCACGGGCAACGATGAATATGGCAACCATCAGGTACGCGCCTGCCTGCGCGGTCGTTCTATTCGTCGCCGGATGAATCATCCCGATCGCCTGAAATATCCGATGAAACGCGTTGGTAAACGAGGAGAAGGCAAATTCGAACGTATCAGTTGGGATGAAGCGTTGGATACCATCGGCGATAACCTTAAACGCATCCTCAAGGACTACGGCAACGAAGCGGTACATGTCCTTTACGGTACCGGCGTGGACGGCGGCAATATTACCAATTCTAACGTACCGTATCGCCTGATGAACGCCTGCGGCGGCTATCTCAGCCGTTACGGTAGCTACAGCACCGCCCAAATCAGCGCGGCCATGAGCTATATGTTCGGCGGCAACGACGGCAACAGTCCGGATGATATCGCCAATACAAAACTGGTGGTGATGTTTGGCAATAACCCCGCGGAAACACGTATGAGCGGCGGCGGCGTGACATACTATGTCGAACAGGCGCGCGAACGCTCCAACGCCCGGATGATCGTCATTGACCCGCGTTATAACGACACTGCTGCCGGCCGCGAAGACGAGTGGCTGCCGATTCGCCCAGGTACCGATGGCGCGCTGGCGGCGGCAATCGGCTGGGTGCTGATTACCGAAGATCTTATTGATAAACCGTTTCTGGATAAATACTGCATCGGCTACGACGAAACCACTCTGCCCGCCTCGGCCCCGCGTAACGCGCACTATAAAGCCTATATTTTGGGTCAGGGCGAAGACGGTATTGCTAAAACGCCGCAATGGGCCGCGCAGATTACCAGTATTCCGGCGGAAAAAATCATTCAACTGGCGCGGGAAATCGGCTCGGCGAAACCGGCTTACATTTGCCAGGGCTGGGGACCGCAACGCCACTCTAACGGGGAGCAGACCGCACGCGCAATCGCCATGTTGTCTGTACTCACCGGTAACGTCGGCATAAATGGCGGTAATTCCGGCGTGCGCGAAGGCACCTGGGATCTGGGCGTCGAATGGTTTCCTATGCTGGAGAACCCGGTAAAAACCCAGATTTCGGTCTTTACCTGGACCGACGCTATCGATCATGGCGCGGAAATGACCGCCACACGCGACGGCGTGCGGGGAAAAGACAAGCTCGACGTGCCGATCAAATTTTTGTGGTGCTACGCCAGTAATACGCTGATCAATCAGCATGGCGATATCGCCCACACCCACGAGGTGCTTCAGGACGACAGTAAATGTGAAATGATCGTCGGCATCGAGCACTTTATGACCGCGTCGGCAAAATATTGCGACATTCTGCTGCCTGATTTAATGCCGACCGAGCAGGAAGATCTGATTTCCCACGAATCCGCAGGCAATATGGGCTATGTCATTCTTGGTCAGCCCGCCACCTCGCCGAAATTTGAAAGAAAGCCCATTTACTGGACGCTCAGTGAAGTGGCTAAACGGCTTGGTCCGGACGTATACCAGACCTTCACAGAAGGCCGCACGCAGCATGAGTGGGTCAAATACCTGCACGCAAAAACCAAAGCGCGTAACCCGGAAATGCCGGATTACGAAGAGATGAAACAGACAGGGATTTTCAAGAAAAAATGCCCGGAGGAGCACTACGTCGCTTTCCGCTCATTCCGCGAAGACCCTGCCGCCAACCCACTGAAAACGCCGTCCGGTAAAATCGAAATCTATTCCGAGCGTCTGGCAACCCTCGCCAACACGTGGGAGCTGAAGAAAGATGAGATTATCCATCCTTTACCCGCCTATACGCCAGGCTTTGACGGTTGGGACGATCCGCTTCGTCAGCGCTACCCGCTACAGCTAACCGGCTTCCACTATAAAGCGCGTACCCACTCCAGCTACGGCAATATCGACGTCCTGCAACAGGCGTGTCCGCAGGAGATCTGGATCAACCCGATTGATGCGCAAGCGCGCGGCATTCAGCACGGCGACACCGTGCGGGTCTTTAACCAGAATGGAGAGATGCTCATTCCGGCAAAAGTCACGCCGCGCATATTGCCTGGCGTCACCGCTATCGGCCAGGGCGCCTGGTTAAATGCCGACATGTTTGGCGACAAAGTCGATCGCGGCGGCTCCATTAACATTCTGACGTCGCACCGGCCTTCCCCACTGGCGAAAGGTAATCCGTCACACAGTAATCTTGTTCAGGTTGAAAAGGCGTAAGGAGTAACCGATGACAACCCAGTATGGATTTTTTATTGATTCCAGCCGTTGCACCGGTTGCAAAACCTGCGAACTGGCCTGCAAGGACTACAAAGATCTCACTCCCGACGTCAGCTTCCGCCGCATTTATGAGTATGCGGGCGGTGACTGGCAGGAAGATAACGGCGTCTGGCACCAGAACGTCTTTGCCTACTATCTCTCCATCTCCTGTAACCACTGCGAAGACCCGGCCTGTACCAAAGTCTGCCCGAGCGGCGCGATGCACAAGCGCGATGACGGTTTTGTGGTGGTGAATGAAGAGGTCTGTATCGGCTGCCGCTACTGCCACATGGCCTGCCCGTACGGCGCGCCGCAGTACAACGCGGCCAAAGGTCATATGACCAAGTGCGACGGCTGTTATGACCGGGTGGCGGAAGGCAAGAAACCGATTTGCGTGGAATCCTGCCCGCTGCGGGCGCTGGATTTCGGCCCGATAGACGAACTGCGCAAAAAACACGGTGAGCTGGCTGCCGTCGCGCCGTTGCCGCGCACGCATTTCACGAAGCCGAATATTGTGATTAAACCCAACGCCAACAGCCGCCCGACCGGGGACACCACCGGTTATCTGGCCAATCCGAAGGAGGTATAAGATGGGAAGTGGATGGCATGAATGGCCGCTGGTCCTGTTTACGGTGCTGGGTCAATGTGTGGCCGGGGCGCTGATCGTGAGTGGATATGGCTGGTTAACCACCAAAGACGATGTGGCAAAACAACGCATCGTGCGCAGCATGTTTTTTCTGTGGCTGGTGATGGGACTGGGATTCCTCGCGTCGATTATGCATCTCGGCTTGCCGATGCGCGCGTTTAACTCGCTTAACCGCGTAGGCGCTTCCGCACTGAGTAATGAAATCGCCGCAGGATCGGTGTTCTTTGCCGTAGGCGGCATCTGGTGGCTGGTGGCGGTACTCGGTAAAATGCCCCCGGCGCTGGGTAAAGTGTGGCTGCTGGTCAGTATGGCGCTCGGCGTTGCATTCATCTGGGCAATGACGCTCGTTTATCAGATAGATACCGTGCCAACCTGGTATAATGGCTACACCACGCTGGCCTTTTTCCTCACGGCATTCCTGTGCGGTCCGGTGTTTGCGGCGCTACTGCTACGCATCGCGCGCGTCCCATTTTGCAGCGTGACGTTTGCCAGTATTAGCGGCCTGGCGTTGGTGGTGTGCGTGGCGGTCATCGTACTACAGGGACTGTCCCTCTCAGCCATTCACAGTTCCGTGCAACAGGCCAGCCATCTCGCACCGGATTACGGTATGCTACAGGTCTGGCGCATTGTCTTGCTTGCTGCCGGATTAGGTTGCTGGCTATGTCCACTAATCCGTCGCCGCGAACCGCATACCGTTGGTTTGCTGCTCGGTGTCGTACTGGTGCTGGCGGGCGAAATTATTGGCCGCGGACTTTTTTATGGCCTGCATATGACCGTAGGTATGGCCGTCGCAGGTTAATTTATGCGTGCGGGGCGACCCGCACCTTTCGGGATTGTTTGAATGACCACTTTTTTACAACGTGATGATTTTGCAGTAACGGCGCGTGTTCTTGGCGCGTTGTTTTATTATTCGCCGGAAAGCCACGAAACCGCTCCTCTGGTCCAGGCGCTATTAAACGACGACTGGCAGGCGCAGTGGCCGCTTGATGCCGAGGCGCTTGCACCTGTGGCGGCTATGTTTAAGACCCACAGCGAAGAGTCGTTGCCACAAGCCTGGCAGCGCCTGTTTATCGGCCCTTACGCTCTGCCGTCTCCGCCGTGGGGTTCCGTCTGGCTGGATCGTGAGAGCGTATTATTTGGCGATTCTACGTTGGCGCTACGTCAGTGGATGCGCGAAAACGGGATTCAGTTTGAAATGCAGCAAAACGAGCCAGAAGATCATTTTGGGGCGCTGTTGTTGCTGGCGGCCTGGCTTGCCGAGAATGGCCGTCATCATGAATGCGAACAACTCCTGGCCTGGCATCTGTTTCCGTGGTCGCCCCGCTTTCTGGACGTATTTATCGATCATGCCGGGCATCCGTTTTATCAGGCGTTGGGGCAACTGGCGCGTCTGACTCTGGCGCAATGGCAAGCTCAACTCATTATTCCCGTCGCTGTAAAACCGTTATTCCGTTAATCCCCACAAAAGGCAGGATTTTACCTGCCTTTTCTCCCATTGTGGCCTATTTTTACCTACAAAAAGTGACAACGTCACACCTCGCTTCTATTTTTAAGATAATTCTTTATCGTGAATGTTCACGCTAAGCCGCATAAGGGCAAAACATAATTGTTAATAGATGTTTAACAGTGTTAAACATCACGCTCCGCTGGAATCCTTCCCAACCTGTTGCTATAGCTCAAAGCACCCTGCCGGAACATGGCATAACAACACGCGACTCTTAACGTCGCCATAACACATGCAAACAGGGAGACACACCGCAATGCACATCCTCACCCTAAAACGCGTACTTGGGTTCACTATCGTCATTCTGCTGTTACTGGCGCTGTTTATCTGGGGAATCGGTCTGGAGACGCTGAAAGCGCGTCAGGTCGATCTGCTGTATCTCGGACAACGGCATTTGATGCTGGTCTTTACGTCCATGTTTTTTGCTTTACTGGTCGGTATCCCGAGCGGGATTTTACTCAGCCGACCTGCGGCAAAAGGATTTGCTGAATATGTCATGCAAATCTTTAATGTTGGTAATACCTTGCCGCCACTGGCCGTCCTGGCCTTAGCGATGGTGATTATCGGGATCGGCGATACGCCCGCCATTGTCGCGCTATTTCTGGCTTCTCTTCTGCCTATCGTCCGCAATACCTATGCAGGCCTCTGTTCCGTTCCCGCCTCACTGATTGAAGCGGCGAACGGGATTGGGATGACAAAATGGCAGCGGCTTCGCCAGGTAGAGCTACCTAATGCGTGGCCAGTGATGCTGTCCGGTATTCGCATCGCGACCGCCATCAATGTCGGCACCGCGCCGCTGGCCTTTCTGATCGGCGCCAGCAGCTACGGCGAGCTGATTTTTCCGGGGATTTATCTCAACGATTTTCCGACGTTGATTCTCGGCGCAACGGCCACGGCGTTATTCGCGCTGATTCTTGACACTCTGCTTGCCTGGTTTGGGCGACGCCTTAGCCCTCATACCGTCTGAACGCATAAATAACAATAAGGAGCGTTAAATGAGATTCAAAAAACACCTGTTGGGATGGCTTGCCACAACGCTGTTGTTCAGTAGCCAGACGCAGGCCGCGCCGCTGGTTCTCGCCACCAAAAGCTTTACCGAGCAGCATATTCTTTCCGCTATGACCGTTCAGTATTTGCAGAAGAAAGGCTTTCAGGTTCAGCCGCAAACCAATATCGCCGCGGTGATTTCACGTAATGCGATGGTGAATAAACAAATTGATATTACCTGGGAATATACCGGTACATCGCTGATTATTTTCAACCGTATCGATAAGCGCATGAGTCCACAGGAAACCTACGACACGGTAAAACGCCTGGATGCGAAGCTGGGCCTGGTATGGCTCAAACCGGCTGACATGAACAATACTTACGCGTTCGCGATGCAGCGTAAACGCGCCGAGTCGGAAAATATCACCACCATCTCGCAAATGGTGGCAAAAATCGAACAAGTCCGGCAGAACGATCCTGACCACAACTGGATGCTCGGCCTCGATCTGGAATTTGCCGGGCGCAGCGACGGGATGAAGCCCCTTCAGCAAGCCTACCAGATGCAGCTCGATCGCCCGCAAATACGACAGATGGACCCAGGGCTGGTCTATAACGCCGTTCGGGATGGACTGGTTGACGCCGGGCTGGTCTATACCACCGACGGACGGGTGAAAGGGTTTGATCTGAAAGTGTTGGAAGATGATAAAGGCTTCTTTCCAAGTTACGCTGTCACGCCCGTGGTGCGTAAAGAGGTGCTGGAAGCCAATCCTGGTCTTGATGACGCCTTAAACACCCTTTCCGGCCTGCTCAATAACGATGTGATATCGACCCTAAACGCCCAGGTCGATATCGAGCATCGCACGCCGCAACAGGTAGCCCATCAATTTTTGCAGGACAAAGGTCTGCTGTAAGGAGCGCCTATGGATACGATACATTATATGCTGGATAACGCAGGCTATCTCGCCAGCCTTACCTTTCAGCATCTCTGGCTAGTCGCGCTGGCCGTCGGTCTGGCGATTATCATCGGCGTACCGTTAGGCGTTTTGATTGTACGCCACAAATGGCTGGCAACGCCGGTATTGGGCGCCGCCACGCTACTTCTTACCATTCCGTCTATCGCGCTGTTTGGATTAATGATCCCGCTCTTTTCGCTGATCGGGCATGGTATTGGCGTTCTGCCCGCTGTGACGGCCGTTTTTCTCTACTCTTTACTGCCGATTGTCCGGAATACCCATACTGCGCTTGATAGTTTGCCGCCCGGTCTGCGTGAAGCGGGACGCGGCATCGGTATGACTTTCTGGCAACGGCTGCGCTGGGTCGAAATCCCAATGGCCCTACCGGTTATTTTCGGGGGTATCCGCACCGCGGTAGTGATGAATATCGGCGTGATGGCGATTGCCGCGGTGATCGGCGCCGGCGGTCTGGGGCTGCTACTGTTAAACGGCATTAGCGGCAGCGATATTCGCATGTTAATTGCCGGCGCGCTGATGATCTGTCTACTGGCAATTGTACTTGACTGGCTGTTGCATCGTCTGCAAGTCGTACTGGCACCTAAGGGGATACGATAATGATAAAACTGGAAAATCTCACCAAACAATTTGTACAGAAAAAGGGTCAGCCGCTAAAAGCCGTCGACAACGTCAACCTGAACGTGCCGGAAGGCGAAATGTGCGTCTTACTCGGTCCCTCCGGCTGCGGCAAAACCACCACGTTAAAGATGATCAACCGGCTGATCGCGCCCAGCAGCGGTAATATTCTTATCAACGGCGAGAATACCAACGATATGGATACGGTAACGCTACGCCGCAATATTGGGTATGTTATCCAACAGATCGGCCTGTTTCCTAATATGACGATTGAAGAAAATATTACCGTTGTGCCGCGCATGTTGGGTTGGGACAAAGCGCGCTGCAAGCAACGCGCCGAAGAGTTGATGGACATGGTGGCGCTGGATGCCAGAAAATTTCTGCATCGCTATCCAAAGGAGATGTCCGGGGGACAGCAACAGCGTATTGGCGTGATCCGCGCTCTGGCCGCCGATCCGCCGGTACTGCTGATGGATGAGCCCTTCGGCGCGGTGGACCCCATTAACCGCGAAGTGATCCAGAACCAGTTTCTGGATATGCAGCGTAAGCTAAAAAAGACCGTGATGCTGGTCAGCCATGATATCGACGAAGCGCTAAAACTCGGCGACCGTATCGCCGTGTTCCGTCAGGGGCGAATTGTACAGTGCGCCAGTCCTGATGAACTGCTGGCCAAGCCGGCTAACGAGTTTGTCGGGTCGTTTGTCGGTCAGGACAGAACGTTAAAGCGTTTGCTACTGGTCTCCGCAGGCGATGTGACCGACCAACAGCCAACCATTACCGCGCGGCCTTCCATGCCGTTAAGCGAGGCGTTCGGCATTATGGATGATCACGATATTCGCGCCATTACCGTCATTGACAACGACGGTAAGCCACTGGGATTTGTGAAGCGCCGGGAGGCGCGGAACGCCAGCGGAATCTGCGCCGATATCACCCATCCTTTCCGTATTACGGGCAAAGCGGAAGATAATCTGCGTATTGTGCTGTCCAGATTGTACGAAAGTAATACCAGCTGGATGCCGATCGTTGATGAAGACGGACGCTATAACGGTGAAATCTCTCAGGATTACATCGCCGATTATCTCAGCTCAGGCCGCACTCGTCGGGCGCTAAATATTCACGAAAGCAGCTAACGTTGCCGCCGGATCGCCTCTCGCTATCCGGCAGTATCATTATTGTACGCAATATTATATCGCACATAGTGCTTTTGCGTCTGACGCCATTTCCCCGCAGAATAGGCTATCCTGAAACTCCCTGTTTACCCGCTCATGCATCGTTTACACGCTTACCCGGATCTGCGCGCGATGTTTCGTCGCCTGCTGATCGCTACGCTCATCGGTATTCTCGCGGCGCTGGCTGTCGCCGCCTTCCGTCATGCGATGCAATTGCTGGAGTGGATTTTCCTGAGTAATGACACCGGCAGTCTGGTGAATGCGGCTGAGGGGCTTTCGCCCTGGCGACGGCTGATTACGCCGGCGCTTGGCGGCCTGGCCGCTGGTCTGTTGCTGTGGGGGTGGCAAAAAATGAACCAACAGCGCCCCCATGCGCCCACTGACTATATGGAAGCATTGCAAACCGACGGGCAATTTGACGTTGGCGCCAGTCTGGTGAAATCGCTGGCCTCGCTGCTGGTCGTGGTCAGCGGCAGCGCAATTGGTCGCGAAGGCGCAATGATCCTCCTCGCCGCGCTGGCGGCGTCCAGCTTTGCCCGACGCTTCACGCCGCGTGAGGAATGGAAATTATGGATCGCCAGCGGCGCCGCTGCGGGCATGGCGGGCGCTTACCATGCGCCGCTGGCGGGCAGCCTGTTTATCGCGGAGATCCTGTTCGGTACCTTAATGCTGGCTTCCCTCGGCCCGGTTGTCGTTTCCGCCGTCGTCGCCCTGCTAACCACCCATGTATTAAACGGTAGCGATTCACTACTCTATACCGTACATCTGACCGTTGATCTCTACGCGCGGGAGTACGTCATGATAGTCAGTACCGGTCTGGTCGCCGGTCTGTGGGGTCCGTTGCTGATGTGGCTGATGACGGCCAGCCATAATAGTTTCTTACGCTTAAAACTGTCCCCGCCCTGGCAACTGGCGTTGGGCGGGCTTATTGTCGGATTACTGTCGTTACTCACGCCCACGGTATGGGGAAACGGCTATAGCGTCGTACAATCATTTTTGCTCTCCCCGCCGCTATTCTCGCTGATTGGCGGAATTTTTGCGTGCAAAATCCTGGCGGTGCTCGCCAGCAGCGGGTCTGGCGCGCCGGGCGGCGTCTTTACGCCAACATTATTTGTCGGATTATCCATTGGAATGTTTCTGGGTCGGATATGGGGATTCTGGCTGCCAGGCTCGGATGAAATAGCGATTTTATTGGGGCTGGCGGGTATGGCGACGCTACTGGCGGCGACAACTCATGCGCCGATAATGTCCACCCTGATGATTTGTGAAATGACCGGCGAGTATCAGTTACTCCCCGGTCTGCTGATTGCCTGTGTAGTCGCGTCAGTGCTCTCGCGAACGTTACGCCATGATTCTATCTACCGCCAGCACGCTGCCGAGCATTGACAAACGAATATACTGCCCCAGCTCACGCTGCTCGGCGCGCGGCAGGTACGGTAACTCGCCAATCAGCGGCGCTGGCAGTTTTTTCCCAAGCACATCAATAATTTCAGCATAATGCGCCAGGCCAGGATTGATACGATTCGCCACCCAGCCAATTAAGGGCAGTCCATCATTAGCGACAGCTTGCGCAGTCAGTAGCGCATGATTAATGCACCCCTCCTGAATCCCCACCACCATCAATACCGGTAACTGTTCCTGTACCACCCATTCGGACAATGGACGTAAATCATTCATCAAACTACGCCAGCCACCAGTGCCCTCCACAACCACGTGGTCCACTTTATCGCTCAGACTCGCCAGACCGTTGGACAGCAAGGTGTAATTTATAGGACAGCTATGCGCGACGCTGCTTTCTTCTTCGCTTAACGCGATCGGATTAATCGCCTCATACGGCAACTCCAGCGAAGAGACGCTTTGCAATACCAGAGCGTCTTTGTTGCGCATCCCTTCTGGAGTCTCTTTGCTCCCTTTAGCGACAGGTTTATACCCTGCAACGCTCTTACCACCCGACGATAACGCTTGTAGTAATGCGCGGGAAACCACCGTCTTCCCAACAGAAGTGTCTGTACCTGTAATAAAGAAACGCTTCAGCATCACTAACTCCACCGTTATGCTTCGAAAATATAAGCCAGGAAAATAATACAGTGGAGAAAGTCTAAGATATGGCAAGGGCAATCAGCTTGAGTTAGCGCAAATTTTTGTACAACAGTTAAAAAATGTTAACCCTGTAATAGACGAATCAACAAAGAGCCGTTATACATCGCGTCTTTTACCAACGCCGCCCCGGCCATCGTGCTCTGGTTGGTAAACTGCGTGCTTTCCACTACCGTATTCCTACTGTAGGCGGGCAGCGCCTGCTGACGGATACTGTCAGCAATGGCCGGAAAAAGAATATCAGCCGCTTTACTTAGCGGCGAACCAATAAGAATTTTTTGCGGATTAAATAAATTCACCATGATAGCCAGAATGCGTCCGACATGCGCGCCAACGCCGCTAATAATATCTTTTGCTAATAGATCTCCCTGCATCGCCGCCTGACACAGCGAATCTACCGTTAACGGCTGGCCATGCAACATTGAACTTATCGACTGATTAAGCCGAAGCTGCGTAAGTTCCAGCACACTATCGACGCTGGCGATGGTCTCCAGACAGCCATGATTACCGCAATAACAGCGCTTACCATAAGGATTGACCTGGGTATGCCCAATCTCTACCAGACTGCTACTGCCCGCATGAAGCAAATGACCGTCGGTGATAACGCCCGCCCCCACATTATGATCAATCACCACCTGGATAACGTCGCGCGCGCCGCGTGAGGCGCCAAAAAGCGCCTCTGCCATCGTCCAGGCGCTAATATCATGCTGAATGTAAACCGGTACGCCGGTGTGCCGCTCCAGCGCATCTCCCAAAGGCATCTCTTTGACATCTTCGTAATACGGCATCCGGTGCACAACACCGTTTTCGGTATCGATAATGCCCGGTAACGTAATGGCAATGGAGGTCAAACGCTCCAGTTTCTGCTGATGGCGGGTAAAAAACCGATCAACGTGCGTAATAATTCGCTCAAGCAACGGCGTAGCTTCGTTTAACGGCAGCGCCAGACACTCTTCTACCACCAGTTTGCTGCTAAGATCGCGCAGTGCAAGGAAAATTTCGCCACGGCTAATACGAATAGATAAATAGTGCCAGGCTTCCGTTTCCACCATCAGCCCGACGGCGGGACGTCCACGACTGCCCGCCTCTTTAATTTCAAGTTCCTGAACCAAATGCGCTTCCAGCATTTCGCGAACAATTTTCGTAATACTGGCAGGCGCCAACTGCGCCAGACGAGACAGGTCAATTCGCGATACCGGTCCGAGCTGATCAATCAGGCGATACACTGCGCCAGCATTGGTCTGCTTAATTTGATCGATATGCCCAGGCTGACTATCAGCAACCACCGCTCACTCCCTTTATTTTCGCGCTCCGAAATAATCTGTGTGCTATGGTGAAACACTTCAATACTCGCCGTCAACTTTTTGCTTAGCCGTGTGATTAACTGCACATTTTCACCCTTTTTAAGCGTAATTAATCCTGTCGGGCAGCCAGTAATAGCAGTTGGCAAAACCGCTGTACGGCATGACTCTGTTCATGATGCTTTGGCCATACCAGCCACATTTCAGATACGGCGTCCTCTTCTGCCAGGGGAACCCAGCGCATCTCGCTCATCTGTACACGCTTAAAGGATGCCGGCAGAATCGAGACGCCCAGTCCCGCCGCCACCAGACCGATAATAGTCATTGCCTCGCCAACCTCCTGCGTGATGGTCGGCGACAGGTTATAGCGCCGCATCAGGCCGAGAATATCGTCGTAGAGACCCGTCCCGACATGCGGATCGAAAAAGACGAAAGGTTCTTCCGCCAGTTCTGTCAGACTGACGACTGGCTTTTGCGCCAGCCGATGTTCGCGCGGGATCATGGCCATAAGCGGCTCATGCAAAATCACCTCGCGATTAAGTGTGTCTGGCAGCGGCGTATTCCGCAGCAAGCCAATATCCAGTACGCCTTCGTTGAGCGGCGCGATTTGCTCACGCGTATTCATTTCACGCGTTTGCATATGCACCCCCGGATAGGACTGGCGGAACAACGAAAAGGTATGCGATACCGCCCGAATAAAAGGCGCTGAAGACGTAAAACCAATACGGATTTCGCCCGCTTCGCCCTGATGCAACCGCTCGGCGCGAGCGGCGGCGTCGTTTACCAGACTCAGGATGTGTCGGCTATCCGCCAGAAACTGTCGCCCGGCGGCGGTTAACGCTACGCTGCGGTTGGTCCGCGCCAGTAATCGCGCACCGACCTGCTGCTCCAGAATTTGTATCTGCTGACTGAGCGGCGGCTGCGAGATATTGAGGCGCGCGGCGGCGCGACCAAAATGCAGCTCTTCTGCTACCGCCACAAAGTAACGTAAATGACGTAATTCGATATTCATATTTTTAACGTCTTATTTGAGACAATTAATATATTAGACAGAATATTTTGCTTTTTCTATGCTTTACATGTCGGTTATACCCGTCTCCTGTTGACGGAGATGTAAAGCAAGGATTTAACGTGAGTCGTACAACTATTCTCGATGACGCCACGGCGAGCGATATCGATGAACAACGCCATTCTCAGCCGGTTCAATTTATTAAACGCGGTACAGCGCCTTTCATGCGCGTCACGCTGGCTCTTTTTTCCGCGGGCCTGGCGACTTTCGCACTCCTTTATTGCGTTCAGCCTATACTACCGGTACTTTCCCAGGAGTTTGGCGTCTCCCCCGCCAGCAGCAGCGTTTCACTTTCTATTTCTACCGCCATGCTGGCTATCGGCTTACTTTTTACCGGCCCGCTTTCTGATGCGATAGGCCGTAAACCGGTGATGGTCACCGCCTTGTTATTAGCCTCCTGCTGCACATTGTTATCAACCATGATGACCAGCTGGCATGGTATTCTGATTATGCGCGCGCTGATCGGTCTGTCGTTAAGCGGCGTCGCCGCGGTGGGAATGACCTACCTGAGCGAAGAAATCCATCCCAGCTTTGTCGCTTTCTCTATGGGGCTCTATATTAGCGGTAATTCCATCGGCGGGATGAGCGGGCGTTTATTAAGCGGCGTCATGACCGACTTTTTTAACTGGCGCATCGCGCTGGCGGCCATCGGATGCTTTGCGCTGGCGTCCGCGCTGATGTTCTGGAAGATTTTACCTGCCTCGCAACATTTCCGTCCCACGTCGCTACGGCCTAAAACGCTATTTATTAATTTCCGTCTCCACTGGCGCGATCGAGGGTTACCACTGCTGTTTGCGGAAGGTTTTTTACTGATGGGCGCGTTCGTCACCCTGTTTAACTACATTGGTTATCGCCTGATGCTCTCCCCCTGGGAATTAAGCCAGGCCGTGGTCGGACTGTTATCCGTAGCCTATCTCACCGGCACATGGAGCTCGCCGAAAGCTGGCGCAATGACCTCACGCTATGGCCGGGGGCCGGTGATGCTGTTCTCTACCGCAGTAATGCTGGGCGGGCTTTTACTGACGCTTTTTACCTCGCTTTGGCTGATTTTTGCCGGGATGCTGCTTTTTTCCGCCGGCTTTTTCGCCGCGCACTCCGTGGCCAGTAGCTGGATTGGCCCGCGTGCGCGCCGGGCGAAGGGACAGGCCTCGTCACTTTATCTTTTCAGCTATTATCTGGGGTCCAGTATTGCCGGGACGCTAGGCGGTGTATTCTGGCATAGTTACGGCTGGAACGGCGTAGGTGGTTTTATCGCGCTAATGCTGGTGCTGGCCATCCTGGTCGGGACGCGGCTACATCATCGTCTTCACGCCTGAAAAGAAATAAATATCCTCCGGCATAGCCGGAGGTTTTTCTGATGCGCCTGTAAGGCTCTCTTACCAGCCGCGCCCTAACAGGCGCATACGATCTGACATTTGCATCAAACTTCGTTACTTACGG